>CAXEIY010000237.1:0-9603 GCA_963996245.1 uncultured Planctomycetia bacterium
ATGCCACACCCACTACCATCAGGTCCATTTCCGTCGAACCGAAATCGGTGAGAATGCATCCACTCTCTTCACAACAATTACAAGTAACGGCGATCTTATCTGACGGCACCAGACGTTGTATCACCACCGAAGCCGAATATGACTCCAACGCCAGTACCATCGCAGAGGTCAACACAGACGGACAGGTTCAAGTCAGTGATATCCCGGGAGAAGCCGCCATTTTGATTCGTTACATGGGGCATGTTTCCGTTTCCCGTATTACATCACCTCAGACACCATCTCCGTTTACTCGTCTCCAGAACAGCAGTGCCATTGACCACACCGTGTGGGACAAACTGGAACAGCTGGGAATTGCACCAAGCGACCCGATTGATGATGCCACCTTTCTTCGACGTATATTTCTTGACACGATTGGCACCCTGCCTACTACCCATGAGGTCCGTCGTTTTTTGAAAGACCCTCATCCTGAAAAGAGAAGCCATTATATTGACCAGTTACTTGAACGAGAAGAATACGCCGACTACTGGGCTATGAAATGGGCCGACATTCTGAGAGTTGACAAAAATATCGTCAAACCACAAGGCACGGTCGCCATGACACGATGGTTACATAGACAAATGAAAAACAACACACCTTACGATCGTTTTGTCCGATCCATAATTACGGCCAAGGGTAACACGTTTGATGAAGGGCCTGCTGCCTTTTTCCAAGTTCACCAGAACCCTGAAATGCTGGCTCGTTCCGTCAGTCAACTCTTTCTGGGAATACGACTCGAATGCGCACAATGTCATCATCACCCATTTGAAAAATGGTCTCAGACTGATTACTTCGGATTTGCCGGTTTTTTCACCGGAGTGGGCCGCAAAACAGGAGCGTGGGGGGGACAGACTATTTTTCGCCAAACCGCAAGCAACCTGAAACATCCTCGAACACAGCAACCCGTTCCCATTTCAGGACTCGATGGTCCCTCTTTACAGTCAGAACACTCCAGCGACCGTCTATCGGTGCTCGCAAACTGGATCACCTCTCGAAACAATCCCTTTACCGCCAGAATGATTACTAATCGTCTTTGGGCACATTATTTCGGAAAAGGGATCGTTGAGCCCATCGACGATATGCGAATGACAAATCCGGCTTCCAATGAACCACTACTCCAGCTTCTTGAGAAAAGCCTTTTGGAATCGAACTATGACTTGAAGGCTTTTACGCGACTGCTACTTAACAGCCACACCTATCAGGTCAGCTCCCGTTCCAATGACTCAAATGAACGTGACGAACAGAATTTTTCACATGCACCCTGGAAACCTCTTCCAGCAGAAGTACTGCTCGACGCTATCTGTCAGGTAACTGGTGTCTCCGAGCACTTCAACGGATGGCCCGATGGTTATCGCGCCATACAGATCTGGGACAACCGAATGCCTTCTTATTTTTTTCGAATATTCGGAAAGCCACAACGAGTCAGTGTCTGCGAATGCGAACGCGGTACGGAACCCAGTGTGGCACAAGCACTTCACCTCATGAATTCACCCGAATCCGTAAGAAAGATAAGGGACCGAAATGGACGTGCCGCCAAACTTTCAAGATCGAAATTATCTGACTCTGAGATTATCGAAGACCTCTACCTTGCAGCCCTCTCGCGATACCCAAGCCTGAAAGAAACGGATTTCATGCTTCAGGCCTTTGACCAACCTGGATCTACCCGACGAACCGCAAGTGAAGATATTCTTTGGACTTTGTTAAACACCAAAGAATTCCTTTATAATCATTAGAATCGTACCCATTGAAAAGTCACACCGCCTTCTGATTTCAGACTGATGCTTGGAGATCGGACCATGTTTGATTTGATTCTTGGTAAAAACAAACAATACTGTGACCATGTCACACGACGTCAGTCCCTCACAATGGGCAGCTCTACAATCCTGGGTGGATTGAGTCTACCTGCTATTCTTCAACTTCAATCTCTGGCAGCTGACAATCGAGCAGCGAGCGCCAAATCCTGTATCTTTATCATGCTGGAAGGCGGCCCAAGCCATATTGACATGTGGGATCTCAAACCTCAGGCCACAAAGGAAATTCGTGGTCTGTTTCAACCAATCTCCACGATTGTACCGGGGACACAAATCAGTGAAATCCTTCCTCTTTGTGCTCAGATTACGGACAAGATGGCCATCATGCGTTCGCATAGCCACCGTGATAACGGACACCAGACAGGTCGACACCGTGTTTTGACAGGATATCCCCCAAGCTTTGGAGATGGACAAGCGCCTGGCATGCCCTTCAATGCCTTATACCCCTCTATAGGTTCCGTCATTTCCCGTGAACTGGGAATCCAGGGAGCGGTGCCTCCCTATATTGAAATGCCCAACCCACTAGGCCCGGGTGGTCCCGGATTTTATGGCCCCACTTATGCTCCGTTCACAATCGAAACCGATCCGGTGGAACCCGATTTTTCCGTTCGAGATCTCAGTGTTGCAAATGGCATTGATGACCGACGTTTCACCCTGCGACGCAAGTTGCTCCAAGGTGCGGAACGATTGAGTCCCAACCGTCAAACTTCTAAACGCGCCAAGACCATGTCTACCTATTACAAGAAGGCCTTGGAACTTGCCACCTCAGAAACAGCCAAAAAAGCATTCCACATCCAGAGTGAACCGGATCAGGTAAGACAACGCTATGGCTTACATTCGCTGGGACAGTGTGCACTCTTGTCCCGTCGCCTGGTCGAAGCTGGATGTCGGTTTGTCGGAATCGAACATGGCAGTTGGGATACCCATGTTGACAATTTCACAGGCCACGCTAAAGCGCTCGTCCCACCAGCTGATCAGGCGTTAAGTGCCCTGATTACAGATCTTGACCAGAAAGGACTGTTGGACGAAACCCTTATAGTCATGATGGGTGAAATGGGAAGAACCCCACGGATCAATAACGATGCTGGACGTGATCACTGGTCACAGTGTCAATCCGTCATTTTCGCCGGGGGCGGTACACAGCCGGGAATTGTCATTGGTTCCAGCGATAAGAACGCCAGTTACCCTACCAGTGATCCTTACAGCATCCAGGACCTGCTCAGAACTATTTACCATCTTTTGGGAATCGATGCAGATAAAATCCATCACACCCCATTGGGGCGTCCTGTGCCGATTGTCAACGGAGGCAAGATCATCACAGAACTGCTCGTTTGAAATGGCTACGGCGTATTCGGATCGGTCCCTCCAGGGAGAACTTCTGCTCATGCGTTATCCCTTTCACTTACTCCTGATTGGAAGTTTGTGCTTACCATCGATTGCCTGGAGCCAGAAGGCCCCTGACCTGGGATATGTCTTTCCTCCTGCCGTTAATGCTGGCGCTACAACCTCTGTGCAACTGGGAGGCTATGACTACACACCGGATGTAATCGTGCACATCCACAACCCTCTGATCCAACTTTCCGACCAAGGTCCTCCCGGCCCCTTTCTGATCCCCAAACCTCCTTATTGGTTTGGCACCAAAAGCCGTAGTTCCGCTCTGCCCATTCCTCGTGAGATCCCAATCACTTTCACGCTTCCAGAATCGATACAACCCGGATGGACTCACTGGCAGGTATCCAATGCAAACGGTTCTTCCCAGACCGCTGTTCTTCTCGTTACCGATGACAACGAAATTCTTGAAAAACGTTACCGGGATCAGCCTCAGGTTCTGGATTCCTTACCCCTTGCCGTTTCCGGGCGTTTAGCCCGTATTGCGGAAATTGACCGATACCAGTTCAGCTCACCACATAACGGCCCCATCACCTTACAGCTGATGGCACGGCAACTGGGAGCGAATTTCAATGGCGTGCTCCAAGTACACGATTCGGACGGAAATCTTCTCGCTGATGTGGCGGACACTATGGGACTCGACACCCAACTCACCTTTTATGGCAAAGCTCATCGATCATACCAAGTAAGTCTGCATGACGTAGACTTTCGAGGGCATCCGTCATACGTCTACCGACTCATTTTTACTGACGGCCCGCGCATTTTGACCACTCTTCCTGCATACGGCCAGCAAGGAAAAACGCAACGAGTACAGTTCATTGGCTACGGTCTAAAAAGTGGACGTTCCAGGCTCGAGACCCTGGAACGGAACATTACATTTCCCAACACCCAGGATACCCCCTTTTTCAACTACCAGCTGAAAACAGAATTCGGAATTGCTCCAACTATCGCTATTCCATTAAGCCTTCATCCGGAACTTACAGAAGAAACCATCCGATCCAGTTCTTCGACCGTCTTGTCTCCACCACTTGCGATTACCGGATTGCTTGAATCTGCCTCCCAAAGCGAATCCTACTGGTGGTCTTCCGCTACCGGCCAGACCTGGCATCTTTCCGCTTTATCTCACGCAATTGGCACACGTCTCGACCTCGCCATTTCAATACACGATGCAGACGGAAAGCTTGTGGCAGAAAATGATGACCTCCCGGGAACTCCAGATGCCGGTGTGGAGTTCACGGCCCCCCGAAAAGGACGCTACGAGTGTCGCATCCGAGACAACTCAGGCCATGCCGGAGAAGCTACCGCCATTTACCGTTTCTCACTGAAGTTACAAGCAGCTGAATTCACAATGGATGTTCCCCAACAAGTCCACATCCCTGTAAATGGCAAGGGGGCTTTGCTTGTTAAAGTGAACAAAAAAGGGGGGTTTAAGCAAGATATTCGTCTTTCAGTTGAAGGACTTCCTCCTGGCATCACCATTGCGGAATCACCCGTTATTAAGGCCGAAAAGAACGAACTGAACATACCCTTGCTGGCTTCCTCTGAAACGGAGATCCTGTCAACTTGGATCCAGATTCACGGAACGGCTCTTGTAGATCAAAATCCTCCTTTAGGCATTGCAACGGCTCCCTTGTCGGGTAACCTTTGTCAGAAAGATCCGAATCGATCCAGAACCAGTCGTATTCTGCTAACTACAACACTGGATCCTCCTTTCACCGTTGAATTAATTGACAGAAACCGGCAGCGCGCCGTTCACCGTGGAACAACCTATCCGGCTCCGTTTATCGTCAAACGTGACAAAGGTTTCCATGGCGAAGTCTTCCTTCAAATGTCGGCCGTTCAATCTCGTCATCGTCAAGGGATTCATGGCCCGATTGTGTCTGTTCCTCCCGACACCGAACACGTGTTTTACCCCTGTTTCCTTCCCGAATGGCTGGAAACCGACCGTACCACGCGCATGAGCGTACTGGGAGTAGGAAAGGTACGTGGGCCTGACGGAAAATTACACTATATCACCAAAGAAGCGAATGCCCGGGTAACCATGATTCTTGAAGGGGCTTTACTGAAAATAACCCACTTGGCTGAGGAGCTTACGATCTCTGGTGGTGAATCTTTTGACGTGCCTCTGGAAATCTCACGATCCTCAAAACTGTCGGCCCCGATTCGAATTCAACTGATTGTTCCAGAAGAACTCACCGGTCTCATTCAGTGTGCTCCTCTTGTTATACCGGTTGAACAGTCAGCCGCTGTCCTACATATTCAAACAGCGGATAGTCCACGTGTAAAAGGACAGTGGAAACTGAAAGTACATGCCACTGCGCAACGGGACAACCAGTGGCCGGTTCTGTCAGAAACCGAGGTACCGGTTGTTTTTCGTGTCCCCGTTCTCTAACTAAAAACCATGCAGCAGCCATGGTCTGCATTCATCTCAACAGGACAGCTGAGACTCCCTGATTTACCAGAGGAACTTCGACCATGCTCATCCCATTTGCAAGCCAGCATTCTTGCTGTGATCAAATTCGGCGTCGCAGTTTTCTGAAAATCGGTGCCCTTCCGGGAATCGGAATGGGGCTTCCGGATTTTCTACGACACCAAGCATCAGGAAACATTTCTAGTGAGGCTCCCGCCAAATCAGCCATTCTCCTCCACATGGGAGGTGGTGCCAGCCAGATTGATTCTTTTGACCCAAAACCTCTGGCACCGGCTGAATTTCGCGGTCCCTTTAACACCATCTCAACGGATCTGCCGGGAATTCAGGTTACAGAATACCTGCCACAAATGTCACAACAACTCAAGAACATGGCCCTGATTCGTTCGGTCCAGCACGTCCAGTCCGAACACCAGCAAGCCGCTCATTATATGCTTACAGGCTGGATGCCCAGTCGAGTAGTATTCAAAAACGAGCACCCCAGTCTTGGATCTGTCGTCGTAGAGGAAATTGGTGATCAACGTGATCTTCCTCCGTATGTCGTCATCCGCGACCCCGCAACATTTGTCAATCGTCATCATGGGGCGGCTTTTCTTAAACCTCGATGTGAACCCCTGCAACTCAAAGTTCCTTTCAAAGCTACCGATATCGCCCCGCCACCCAATATGGCAACTATGGCCTCAGGACTCGACCTGGCTCGTGTTGAAAAACGACGTAAGCTGGTAACTACCTACGAACAAATCCTTCGTAAGCGTGAAACCTGGGCCAAACAGGGTATGGATCAGCAGGATCATTATTTTGACAAAGCGTTCAATATTGTCACCTCATCCCAGGCCGTGTCTGCATTCGATCTTAACCGCGAGCCAGACCGCGTTCGTGACCGTTACGGACGGACCTTGTTGGGGCAGGCATGCTTGATGGCTCGCCGCCTCGTTGACGCTGGAGTTCTCTTTGTGACCATTTCCCGCGGCGGATGGGACACACACAAAAACAACTTTTCCCTGCTCAAGAATGAGTTACTGCCTGACCTTGATCAAGCCATGTCTGCATTACTGGAAGACCTTGACCAGCGCGGATTACTCGATAGTACTCTTGTCATCTGGAGCGGTGAATTTGGTCGGACACCCAATGTCAACAAAGACATCGGACGAGATCATTGGCCCTCGGTCATGACAATGGGACTTGCCGGAGGAGGGATCCACGGAGGACAAGTCATCGGCCAAACCGATCAAAGAAGTGCCTTCCCTACAGACCGCCTTCTGACCCCTGAAGATATCTGGGCTACGTTGTATCATCAGTTGGGCATCGACTGGTCAAGGCGGTACGAGGTACCAAGATCGTTCGAATTCAACAGCGTGCCTGCAACCGTTCCCATCCTTCCATACGGAACACCCATTCGGGAACTGTTCAGTTGACATAAGGCCGAACGACTCTGCCTCTCGCAAGTTTTTTTAGCACCCTGGTTGGTTCGGCTCACGCAGACAATATTTACCGAACAGGAGTAGGCAAAGCCAGCGTCGTCAGTTGTTGCTGTCCAAAGAGACGCAGATACTCTTTTAAGACAAATTTCGGCTCCATAAAGGGTTCAAAACTCGTATCCTGCCAGCGTACCATACCTTCCCGATCGATCAGAAACGTTCCATGCAAGGTCACTTTTTCAAAATCATCATACGCTCGATAGGCCTTGAATACATCCAGGTCGGCGTTTGACACTAACGGAAAAGGGAACGTTCCGTTCTTGTAATTGTCCAAAGAGTTCTTCAGCCCCTTCTGATCATCAGTACTGATTGCAATCAACTGAACATCTGCCTCTGCAAAAGCTTCGGCCATAGGCGCAAAAGCTTCCAGCTGTTCCGCACAATGAAGGCAGCCATATCCCAGATAAAAAATGACAATCAACGGTTGGCCACGAAACTGGCGAAGCGTGTAGGAAGTACCGGTCGCATCCTTTAATTCCCAGTCGGGCGCTGCGGTAGGTTGCCAGCGAAACGGACCTAATTCATCCAAGTTGGGGCGTTTCCCTACATCGTCCGGAACCCGGTACGCCAGTCTCCAATCTGAGCCCAACTCCAGCTTTTCCGCAATCGGTTTTAATCGAAGAAACACAGGGACATCCATATCCATGGGACCTGAAAGCTCTCTGAGTCTCTTAAATGAAACAATCGCTTCGTCCTGGTTTCCCGCTTCCCACTGTATTTCTGCCAGCATCGCCAGCGGTTGAACTTCTCCAGGATTTTCATCGACCCATTTTCCCAATTGTTCCAAGGCCGTTTCCATATTCCCCGCCTTCGCTTCCGCCTGCGACAACCAGGGTTCACTTTCATTTGCTTTACGAAGTAAGGCGATCCCCTCCTCTGGATCTTTGATCAAGAGTTGACGATACCCTTCGAGAGAAAGGATTGCCTTTTCAATAGCACTGATATCCTGTTCACTCTTCTGGGCCGCCTTTTCACGTGCCTCTTTGATACTTTTTTCCTGCTCTTCTTTTGAGGGTTTTTCCTCCGCTTTTTTTATTTCCGTCTGCGCTTTTTCTTCCGCTTCTTTCACCGCCCTATCCTGCTTCATTTGCTGCTCTTCCAGCAGCCCATCCAGCAAGCTAAGTTGTTTATCACCTGATTCATCATCCCCTTTGTGAAAATGGGCCGTACCTAGAAAACGTAACCTCTTAATCTGCTCTTTCAACGTGTCGGTTGCGTCCAGATAAGGCGTGTCACTCAATTCGATTAAAAGATCCCACAATTCGAAGGTACGTAGAACCTGGAACAAACGAAGCCGCCCGTAATAGCTGCTGCCACGATTTCCGAGGTTGTTGTATTTTGGATGACGAGGCAGTTCAATCATGTTTTTAGCAAGATCAACGGCATCTTGCACACGACCGACATGAATAAGATTCCTAATCAGCCATTCATTGTTATGTGCAAAATTATTGATCTGATCTGGCAATACCTGATCTTTCATCATGTGAGCGTGATCCACTCGTGCCGAAGCTTCCTGCTGCCAGGCGGCATCGTTATAACGATGGAGTCGTGAAAAGATATGACCAGGCATATGCCACATATGAGCGATGTTAGGTGATGTCTGACCACAGCGAGCTGCCGAAGTGATCGCTACCTCCGGTTTTTCATAATCCCAGAGATGGATGCGATAATGGTGACATGGATGCATGGGTTGAGCAGCAAATACCTGTTGTAACAACGCATCGACGGCCAGATGACTCGCTATGGGAATCTCAGAAGAACGATTCTTCCATAACTGCAAGGCAAGTAAGGCTTTGGCTTCAATGTCTTCTGGATACTCATAAATAATTCGCTCCAGCGCCTTGGTATAATCCTGCGCACGCTTCTTTTTCTTTTCCGGATCCGCTTCCAGATAGGCATTGAGCGCGTGAATATATTGTGTTTCCCGGTCACTGGCTTGATCGATGCGTTTGACCGCTTCTGAAATAAATCCCTTGGCCCGATCTTCGTTGACCTGATTAGCCATTGCCATCCCCCAATAGGCAATGGCACATTCCGGATCAATCATCGCAGCCTGACGAAAAGAGCGTTCCGCTTCAAAAAACCAAAATCCATGTAACTGGCCCACGCCTTGTTCCACAAATTTTTCTGCTTCGGGGTTCGTTGTGGTAGTTGGAAATCGCACCGTCCCGGTACCTGGCATCAGGTAAGCAGCCTGACGCGGCCCTTCGTTAAAGGCCTCTCCGTGGCTCGAATGTCCGGCAAGAATTTCCTTAACCGGTTTTTGATCCGTAGCATCTTGTGCGAAAACAATCCCTCCTGAAACCAGGAAAATTACTGCATGAAGGAAATTGTTGCTTCGCATGGCAGTCCCTCTTTTTTGTGAAATAAAATGACGTAATGCTGATACCGTACACACTCAAACTGACTAAAGGAACATCCAAACGATACAATCAAATAGAATCTTCGTGAGAGACACCTG
>CAXEIY010000238.1:0-6609 GCA_963996245.1 uncultured Planctomycetia bacterium
GATCATCGACTCCATAAAGCTGACGCGTTTCTTTGGTTTCAGAAGCAAGATCGAGGTGTTTCTCAGCCGCCAACTGCATCCGTGCAGCTAGTTCATAATTACGAATTCTGGCTTCCAAGTCAGACACACCAGGAAATCGACTCCGATACTGTTCATTAAGTCTGGCAATCAGGCGAAAGTCATTGGCATCACTCCCACCGGCGAGACTTCGGGATGGATGCAGGTTCAGAATAGGGGATCCAATGGGCCTGAATTCCGTACCACGATATAGCGCAGGAAGCCATCCGTTATCCCAAAGCGCCGCACCCGCAGTGTTATGCCCGGCGATATCATGCAAAACAACATAAGCTGGCAGGTTCTTATTTTCGGTACCCAGTGCATAACTGACCCAGGCTCCCACCGTAGGGCGTCCAAACTCCAGTTTCCCGGTAAAGAGAATCAATGGCGCTCCGGCGTGGCAAGGGTCAAAGGTATGCATTGACCGAATCATGCATAGCTTGTCAGCAACCGATCCCAGATGTGGTACCACATCTGAAAATTCAATACCCGATTTCCCTCTTGCTTTGAAACGAAACGGGCTGGCCATGAGAGGTTCCCGCGGTCTCCCCTGTAAACTGTCAATGGGTACATCTTCTCCGGCTCGTTTCTGCAATTCAGGTTTGGGGTCAAACATATCCATGTGACTGGGACCACCCGACTGCATCAAAAGAACGACACGCTTTGCCGTTGCTGGAAAATGACCGTCTTTGCTCAGCAGATCCGTATCTCCTACATGACGGTCTTTCGCCATGCCAAGCAATCCATCTGATTTGAGCATATCAGCCAGCGCAACGGCACCAACTCCCATAGCCGATCGGCCAAGCAAGCTGCGTCTCGATAACACTTCATTCAGATTCATACGATCACTACTCGACATAGAGAAATTCGCTTGTGTTAAACATTGCGCGACACAAATGCATCAACGCCTTTTTGCGTGCCTCAAACCCGGACATTGATTCTTTCTGATACAACCTTCCCTGTTGTTGCAACAATTCCCTGCACCACTTCATCTCGTCACTGCTGGGCGACCGAGACAAGGCCAGTTGAAAACACATTTCTATCTGGTCATCCAGCACATCACCTGTGATTGAATAGACTCGCTTCGCAAATTCATCAGCATACTCCAATACGAGATCATCATTCAGCATCGTAAGGGACTGCAGTGCTACAGACGAATTATTGCGACGACAAGTAGCCCCGGCTACCACTGGCTGATCAAAGACACTCATGACATTCAAATGATAAACGCGTCGATGGAAAAGATAGACACTGCGACGCCATCTCTCCAAAGGACGGTCCATCTGGTCGACATCAAAGTCGGCCGTCCCATCCTTACTATACTGCAGGGGAACCGGTCTGCCCCCCATTTGCCTCTGAAATGCCCCGGACACAACAAGCATGGAATCTCTTATAGCTTCTGATTCAAGGCGACGAAGATTTCCGTGCCACAGAAGTTTATTTCCAGGATCCACCAATTCAGGCTCTTCACCGGCATCCACTCGATATGCATTTCGCCCTGACGCCTGTCGATAAACCGACGACATCACAATCTTCTTGATCAATGACTTGATGTGCCAACCGTTTTCAACCAGCTCCGATGCCAGCCACTCGAGAAGATCAGGGTGGGTCGGACGCTGACCGGACAGGCCGAGGTTCTCAGATGATCCGACAATCCCTACTCCTATTAGATGTTGCCATATTCGATTGACGATTACGCGCGACACCAATCCGGAGGCTGGAGTCTGGTTTCTGGTCAACCATTGTGCCAATGCTGTTCTGCGGCCGCTACTGTCCCTGGAACGATTTACTTCCAACGCATCCGTATAACCCGGATCCCTCAGTGCGCTAAGAAAACCTGGACGAACCTCTTCTCCTGGACGTTTGTGGTCACCACGAATTAACAACCGAGTTACAGGAGGTGGCCCAACATCATAAACCGCCTGTATCCATCCATAGGTCTGTTTTTCTTTTTGTTTGGTGTCAATAGCCTGCTGAACCGAAGTTACCTGGCTCTTTTCGTCCGTAGAAATCGCTTCATCAATTTCTTCCTCAGTAACCGTTATGGACTGCGAAAATTGTTCCAACAGTGTGCGCTGTTTTTCATCTCGATCTTTTTCCGTTAACACAAAAGCCGCTTGGAGTGCATCGCGAAGATCTTCTGGTACTTCCTTAAGTTTCCCTTCTCGCACTCGGTGCTCGACTGTCTTCCGGACTTTCAGAATCTGCTGGTTGAGCTGTTCCACGACTTCTTCAAGAGCTCGATTGGCATCATCAATCGTTTTCTTCTCACCGCTGGAAATGGCAGGTAGTGCCCTTTCTTTAGGGGCTTTCCAGTTCTCAATATTAAAGGCAGGCGTAATCAGAGATAACAATCGATAATAGTCTTCCTGGGGAATCGGCTCGTACTTATGGCTATGACAACGCGCACATCGCAACGTCAGTCCCAGAAGACTGGTACCGAATGTCTCCATCGTATTGTGCAGCAACGACCACTTGTACTCGATTTCCTTGGCTGATCCACTTCGATCTTCACTGTTGCGCCAGAACCCTGTTGCCGCCAGCACCCGGATCATCTCAGAAGGTAAAACGTCTTCTGCATCACGCCAGTTAACCATTTCATCACCGGCAATCTGTTCTGTCAGAAAACGATCGTACGGAGTATCTGAATTAAAAGCATCGATGACATAATCTCGATACCGCCAGCGGCCCTCAATAAATCCGGGAACAAAGTTGGTATCTCCGTCATAAGATACCGTGTCAGTATAACCAACCGTATCCAACCAGTGACGGGCCCATCTTTCACCATAACGGGGATCTGACAAAAGCTGATCGATCACACGCTCATAAGCATGAGAAGCTGGATCATGCACATAGGAATGCACCGTTTGGGGATCGGGTGGAAGTCCGATCAGGTCAAAGTAGAGACGCCTCACGAGTTTTGCAGGTTGCGCGTCAGCCGAAAGATGAAGTTTTTGCTCATGCAGCTTGGACAGAACGAACCGGTCAATATCCGTCCTTGCCTGACGTGTATCGATCAGTTCCGGGACTGGAGGGCGTTTTAACTCACGGAATGTCTGGAAGGAACCTGGTTGCCATTTTCCGACAGTTCGCAACTCCACCGGGCTATGAGCAGGTATACTCTTAATCCAATCCTCAAAAAGCAGAAGTTCATCTGGGGTCAGTTTTGCCGCATTGTCCGGGGGCATCTCACCCGCAACAAGACGAGTGTAAAGGAGACTCTCTTGTAAATTTCCCGGAGCAACGACCCTGCCGGTCTGTCCCCCCTCTAACACAGCGGACATAGTCTGCAGATTCAATCCACCCTTACGAGTATTACTGTCGTGGCACGGCAGACATTTCGTTTGCAGAACAGGAACAATATCACGTTCGAACTGTACTTCTGCTGAGCAACACGGTTGAACCACAAGCACTTCAAACAGTAATATCCAGCAGAGTATGGAGCAATTTTTGAAAACCAATGATGCGCCGAGATTTGTTAAAACCGACCCATATATGAATCCACGTCTCATACTTAATCCCTGTCCATATTCGTCAGGCATTATGATGTACCCATCTTATGATTGAAACGACCGCACGCTACACTGTCAATTGTTAATACTGCTGTATCTCCATAGAAGACTGACCTCAAACAGGTGTTAAAAGCATATCGATCGGCGAGATCATATATAATATGATCACCCGGCACCACGGATGTTCGTTACTGGAGGAGACAGGTTGCCCAGTCGTGCACCAAATCTAACTCGATATCTTGCAACCGCACCCGACTCGCTCTTTGCTGGTTATGCAATAGTCACAGCCTTTTCTACCTATTTCTGCATGTATGCGTTCCGGAAACCCTTTACAGCAGCCACCTACGACACGCTCGACACCTTTGCTGGACTCGACCTGAAAACAGCACTCGTTATCAGTCAGATTATCGGATATACGCTGTCTAAAATAGCTGGCATCAAATACTGTTCGGAACTTACCCGCCCCAAACGGGCCATGGCACTCATCCTTCTCATTCTCTGGGCGCAAACTGCTCTGCTCATCTTCGCAATGGTGCCCGCACAATGGAAAATACCGATCATCCTGTTGAATGGACTTCCCTTGGGCATGATCTGGGGCCTGGTGGTACGTTACCTCGAGGGCAGAAGATTGTCAGAACTGGTCCTGGCAGGACTGAGCTGTTCCTACATTCTTGCAAGTGGTGTTGTTAAAGATGTAGGCAGACTATGGATGCATTACGGAATTTCTGAAGAATGGATGCCTTTTGTCACGGGATGCTGTTTTCTACCCATCTATCTGATCTCTGTCTGGATGCTCAATCAGATTCCGGAACCCTCTGATCTGGACATCGCATCACGTACTGAACGCCCCACCATGGATCGAACGACACGACGTCAGTTTGTAAAACAGTTCTGGCCCGGCCTGGCTCTTTTGTTCATCCTGTATTTCTTTTTGACTGCTTACCGCGATTTTCGGGACAACTATGGCATTGAAATATTTCAGGCTATGGGCTATGCCGACACACCGGCCATTTTCACACGAACCGAGCTTCCGGTAGCGTTTGGCGTTGTACTGACACTCGCGGCACTGAACCTGATTAAGAACCACCGATTCGGCTTCACCGCGGTACTCGCATTAATGGCCAGTGGTTTGTTGCTGATGACAGTTGCCACGCTGCTATTTGATTCAGGAATAATGGAGGATCAGCAACTATGGTGGATGGTATGGGTTGGCTTGGGTTCCTATCTCGCCTATGTCCCAGTTGGTACCGCACTCTTTGAACGATTGATTGCATCGACACGGTTCCAGGGCAATGCGGTTTTTGCTATCTACATTGCTGACTCGATCGGGTACAGCGGTTCGGTAGCGGTACAAATGTATAAGGATCTATTCCAGGCAGATATGAATCGTTTTGAATTCTTCCGATCTTTTACCTATGCCCTGTCATTGATCGGCACACTACTTCTCATAGCAACCTGTTGCTATTTCTTTCCTAAAACAAGCCCTCTTTCCAAGTCATCCGCTCATGACGTTTCCTGACAACTCTTCCTATGCACGCCGGACACAAATATCTCATCCCTATTCCACCAAGGATGTTCAACGCGTTTTACAACTGACTCGCAATATCCCTCACTCCGGTGTATCCGTCTCCACTTCAAGAATCACATCACACATGCGATCGACAACCGTCAGAGGAATGTCAGCATAAATCGGCAGAAACACCGTAGCTTCCATCCGTTGGCGTGCGTGAACACATGCCTGTTCGGGCCGATCCTCCGGCGGATCAACCACCGAAAGACTGCCATATTGTGCTGCATCAAATTGGTGTTGTGACAATCGCTCCATCAACGGCCCGGGTCTCTTTGTCTCATACGGGAAAACCCAGTAACTGTGTTTCGAACTGTTCGCGTGGACAGGTGATTGGTTTAATCCTAATCGCTCTACAATATGATGGGCATTAACGATACGACGATCCACTCGTTTTCGGTCGTAATTAAGAATACGGCGACACATCAGATTAAGTAATCCTCTACACGGTTGTTTTCTCAGTTGTAGCACAAGGTTTTGAGAAGTGAATCCACGAGTCATTTTCCGAAGTATTACATCGACACTCATTCCTTGCATCCTCCCACAGCTGGCCAGTAGCTGAAATCCAATTCGACTGGACATCAGCTTAAGCACCGCGTACTTCATAATCGTCCTTCGATATCTTCGTTGATTTTGAACAGGATACGTCCCTTGAATTCTCCGCATTGTCATCAGACAATCGGAGCTTCGAACATGAATCAGTGCGCCACCCAGCGCGGTAGAGGTTTTAATCGCACCAAAGCTGTAAAAAGTGATATCCACATCCGGGTTGACCACTTCGTTACGGCCAGCCCAGCTTTGCGCACAGTCCTCTGCAACTAGCAGCCCCTTTTCTTCTGCAATCTCAATCACCGGACTCAAATCCAGACGGGCCCCAAACAACTGTGCGACTAGAATCATCTTTGATCGAGGGGTAATCGCTTGAATCAATGCATCCGTGTCGATCTGAAAATCTTCATTCCGTATATCCACCGGTACAGGAGTCAGTTGATGTGCCCTCGCAATAGACACCATGTCAGGAATCGTTATGGCAGAATAAATGATCTCAGACCCCGGAGGCAGTTGCAGCGCGCTGAACAATAAATCCAGACCACTTCGAACCGACAAACAAGCCATGATTCCAGTGTCGGGATGTCGAATAATCGACTCCAGTTTCCGTTGGTACAGATCCCGATCATGGTGCGAAAAGGATCCGATCCAGCTGGTAAGAAGATCGTACCAACCAATATCCAGACGCAGTCGGGACCACATAATGATTTTTCTCCGGCAACGCGAAAGCATCTCCTTGGAGCGGAGAACCGGCCCCCCATGGGTGGACCCTCATCGAATCTATCTCAATTTACCGTCTGGTCACACGTTGAGAATCAATCCATACATCGTGCAAGAGCGCACTTCATATCGAACGAACAATCGTGTTCGCTGCCACACCTGTGACACTTGCCTCGCATACGATTTCGAGCATCCTTCTATTTA
>CAXEIY010000239.1:0-9231 GCA_963996245.1 uncultured Planctomycetia bacterium
CAGTGTCATGGCAGGGATTCCCATCCCTCTGTTTGATAGCAACGAAGGAAATATCCGCCGGGCACAATCTGAAAATGCTGCGGCCCGTTACGAGGTAACTCAGCTCGAACTGGCAATTCAGGATCAACTTGCGGGTATCTACAAAAAGTACGATATCGCCAGAAAACAGACCGAACGTTACCAGTCTCAGATTCTACCTCGCGCTAAGAAATCCTTCGAACTTGTGTCCAATGCCTATGAGCAGGGACAGACAGATTACCTTACCCTGATTCAGTCTCAGGAAACCTTCATCCGTACACAACTGGCACACCTTAATTCTGTACTTCAACTGCAACATACGCTGGCCATCCTGGAAGGGCAGTTGCTCTACAACAGCCTGATCCGCGCGCACTGAATCGCACCTATCGAGCTTCGGATTGCTCCGCCCTGTTCGAGTCGTTACACTGAAAATATGGTATTTCGCATCCACACCTATCTCCTGGCGACTGTGATTCTTGGCTGTCCGATATGGTGCCAAGCAGCTTCAGGCGATCGTGTTTCGCTCACCGCATCCTCCAGCTCCTGTTGCGGCTCGTCGCAACAAACGGAGTCTCCCACACCAAAGCCGGAATCCTTCCGAAGCTGTTGTTGTGACTTGCCGGTCCTGCACCGAATACTCACGGAAGCCTTCCCTGAACACATGGCGTCCACAGGGAAGCTAATGGCCCCGTCCCGAAACTCGGTCTGGCCTTCCGTTTCAGACGGTCCGGTCCTCTACCGGATACAAGCTGCCTGCCACCTCTATTCGGGGCAACAGCGCTGCTGCCTGTTTGAGTCTTTTCTCTTCTAAACATCACGTGCCCACGTCCTATCGTGGATCATCCATCAATCACGCATCCGAAAATACCTCTTCGAATCAACGGGTGCCGTGATGATAACACTCGCAAGAGATGTTTTTACCACGCTGGTATTTCGAACGCAGTCCAGACAACCGGTATGCTTATGTTCTTCCGACCACTCCCCTGGGAGTACGCCACACGTAATCTGTTTCGCAGACCATTACAGACTCTGCTGACTTTTACCGGTTTGACGGCAGTTCTGGTTCTGGTTCTGATAGTCATTGCATTCATTCGCGGACTGGATCACTCGTTGTCTGTTAGCGGAGCCCCCAATACGGCGCTGATTTTCGCTCTCGGAATGGGCGACAATATGGAATATTCATCCATTCCGATGCGCACCGGAGATCTGGTCGCTGCCAGCGTTCTTGGTGTTCAATACAGCTTTAACCAGCCCTCTGTTTCTCCTGAACTCTATCTCGGTACCCAGGTGCTGCTCCCAGATCGTGAACCCGGAATGGGCCTGGTGCGCGGTGTAACCCCCTCCGCATTACTTGTACGCCAGCGAGTTGAACTCATATCCGGCAGTTGGCCTGGTGCTGGTGAGGCGATGATAGGACGCCTCGCTACGGCCCGATTAAAGGTTAATTTACAGGAACTGGAATCCGGTGGAACCGTACGTTTCGAAGGACGAGACTGGAAGATCAGCGGTATCTTTTCCGCTGAAGGATCCGCTTTTGAATCGGAAATCTGGTGTCCTCTGGACGATCTACAACAGGCGATGAAGCGACAGGACCTCAGCGTGGTTGCGGTTACCATGTCGCCAGAAGGCGAGTTTGCCGATTTGGACCTGTTCTGTAAGGAACGGCTGGATCTCGAACTGCAGGCTATCCAGGAAACCGACTATTATGCCATGCTGCAGCGGGATTACAGTCCGATCCGATGGCTTGCATGGATGGTCATTCTTCTGGTATCCGCAGCGGGAATCCTTGCCGGACTCAATACGATGCACGGTGCGGTGCTGGGTCGACTGTCCGAACTGGCAGCCTTGCAAACCCTTGGATTTTCACGTCGCGCGCTAATTCTCAGTCTGATACAGGAAGGACTCTTACTGGCTTCAGCAGCGAGTCTTCTGGCTGCGCTACTGGTGGCTGTATTCTTTCACGGTACGGCCGTGCGGTTCACGATGGGTGCATTCAGGCTGCACCTGGACAGCACAGGACTTCTAATCGGATGCCTGACAGGCTTTTCGCTCGGTCTGTTCGGATCATTACCAGCAGCCCTTCGACTGTTACGCCTTTCCGTTATAGACGGCCTGAAAGCCGTATAACCCCGTCACTTTTAAAGAAAGCACCAATCCATGAAACCACTGACAACTCTGGGACTAGTAACGCTTTTTACCTTCACAGGTTGTTCTCACGATGATCCGGCCCCAACCTCTTCACCAAAAACCGAGGTTGCCGCTGCAGTTGAAGGGGAACAATACATCCTTACCGACGAACCCGACCATGCCATGGATGTGATACAGGTTCGCACGGAGACCACTGACAATGATGAGGTCGTTATTGTCGGGCGGATCGGTGGATCCGGGATGCCCTGGGTAGAAGGCCGCGCTGCGTTTTCGATTGTTGACCGGACACTCGAGGCCTGTGGCGATCGTAGCGATGATCATTGTCCACTTCCCTGGGATTACTGTTGCGAACTGGAGCGGCTACCGACATCCAAAGCGCTCATCAAAGTGATCGATCCGGACGGACAGCTGGTCAAAACCGATGCACGGAAGCTGTTGGGTCTTACTGAATTACAGACCGTAATAGTTCAAGGCAAAGCAAGTCGTGATGATGCAGACAACCTGACCATTCTCGCTACGGGACTCTATTTAAAATAGCTACTGCTCATGAAAACGGACTTCGACCTTAAAGAACTGGCAATTGATCGCGATGCAGCAGCGAACTCCGTACTCCGGGTTCGTACTCACCTGCTGACACGTTACGCGCTTCCACTGACTTTATTTGCTGGCTTCCTCGGCCTTACCTTATGGAGTCTGCGTGACCGCCTGATACCTCCGGCGGCTGTCACCGTCACACCCGTGTTCTCCACTCGTGCCACCGTCACCTCCAGCACAGCACCACTTTTCAAAGCAGCGGGATGGATTGAACCACGGCCTACCCCCGTACGAGTGGCCGCTCTGGCACCCGGTGTGGTTGCGCAGTTACTGGTCGTAGAAGATCAGGTGGTTAAATCGGGGCAGCTGATTGCCGAACTGGTAAAAGATGACGCGATCCTGCAGTACCGACGTACTCAGGCAGATCTGGAACTCAGACAGGCAGAACTCGACGAGACTCACGCTGCCCTTACCGCTTCTGAGATACGTCTCACGAAACCGGTTCACCTGGAAGCGGCGCTCGGACAGTCCCAAGCGGCCTTGGCGCAAATACAGATACAGCTCACCAACCTCCCTTTTGAAATCGTCCGCGCAGAAGCCGATTACGAGGCGATGAAGCGCGACTACGAAGGTAAACTTGCTGCCAAAGGAGTCGTGGCCGGAGTCACCATAGATCTGGCTCGAAGTCGATTTACCTCAGCTGAAGCGTTACTTGAAGAATTACAGGATCGTTTGGAATCGCTCCGCAAAGGGGCGTCCGGACTGACTCAACGACGAGATGCGCTGCGTACCGAACTTGAACTGCTCACCGACGAAACCAGGCAACGAGATGCGTCCAAAGCTCAAGTGCGAGCCGCCTTGGCTCGATTAGAGCAGGCGCGGGTAGCCGTAGCCGATGCCAAACTCCAGTTAGACCGAATGTCTATTGTTTCCCCCATAAACGGCCGTGTCTTTCAATTGATTGCCCATCCCGGATCCAGAATCGGATCAGGAAGTGGCATGGCACAGATGGCCGGACATGACGGCAGTACCGTGGTTACTCTTTACCGTCCAGACCAATTACAGGTTGGAATTGATGTCCGCTTTGATAACATCCCACAGGTCTACTTAAACCAGCCTGTGGAAATCATCAATCCAGCCCTGTCTTCACCGATTACGGGCAAGGTCCTGTTCATCAGTTCTGAAGCGGACCGTCAGAAAAACACGCTTCAGGTAAAAGTCGACATCCCCAATGAACATCCGGTGTTCAAGCCAGAAATGCTGGTCGATGTTACCTTTTTAGCCGCAAACCGTTCTGACCAGAAGACAGACGGCGCTGCTGCTCACACCCTGTTCATTCCACACACCTATCTCTATCGCAACGGAAACGAACACTTTGTCTGGATTGCAGACCGCACTGATGGAATCGCACGGAAAACAACGGTCCAAGTCGGACTGGGCCGTCTGACTGATCTTGTCGAAATCACACATGGACTGAACCTTTCAAGTCGTATCATCACGTCTTCGCCGGACTATCTCCGGAATGGACAGCGCATTCGCATCACTGCTGAAAGGGCACCCAACGCTTTGAAAAAACCGGTTTTGGACCGGTCAAACGAATTAGAATCCGGCACACCGCCCAAAAAGGATACCCCCTGATGGCCATGATCGAAGTCGATTCTGTAACCAAGCGGTATCACAAAGGTGGTGAGACTATCACACCGCTGCAGGAACTGTCCCTTTCTGTAAAGGAAGGATCCTTCATTGCACTCACCGGAGCCAGCGGTACTGGCAAATCTACCCTCCTCAACCTGATTGCCAGTATTGATCGTGTCGACGACGGCAGTATCCATGTCGACGGTACGGACATTACCCGATTATCTCGAACCCAGCTTGCGCATTGGAGGGCGTCCAACCTGGGATATATTTTCCAGAATCACAATCTGGTTCCCGTGCTTACTGCTTATGAAAATGTAGAACTACCGCTGCTGCTCCTCCCGATGAGCCGTAGTGAACGCAACAAGAGAGTCCATGTGGCCCTGGAGGCAGTTGATCTGGTCGACCGGGCGAATCACTACCCACGACAGATGTCGGGTGGTCAGGAGCAGCGTGTTGGAATAGCTCGGGCGATCGTTGCACACCCTAAGGTTGTCGTAGCGGACGAACCCACAGGGGATCTCGACCCGGACACCTCCGCACAGATTCTTCATCTGCTTTCCCGTACCCGAGAACAACTGGGTGTCACCCTACTGATGGTCACACACGATCATGCTGCTGCTCAATCTGCTGAACAGACTTTCCGCCTGGAAAATGGAAAGCTGCTGCCCGTATCTGATCCCCCTTGATCGTCATCCCTGTTCATGTCCTGAATGATTACCTCGTACCATCCTAGCTGTCACGACCATGATTTCACTTTTGCCCTACATCTTGAAAACCCTTTGGCGGCATCGGTCGCGTACGGTCCTTACGTTAAGCGGATCTGCCATAGCTTTATTCGTTCTCTGTTTTGTTGCGGCGATCCAGCAGGGTATGAACAATCTCCAGATACAGCAGACATCCAGAAAGGCCCTGGTGGTGTTTCAGGCCAACAAGTTCTGCCCCGCTACGAGCCATTTACCCCAGGACTACGATCACCAGATTGCCCAGTTCAATGGGATCAGAGAAGTCGTTCCCATTCAAGTCTACACCAACAATTGTCGCGCGAGCCTTGATGTTATCGTTTTCTATGGTGTCCCTGCCGAAAAACTGCGCCGCGTGCGTGACTTTGAACTCCAGCAGGGTGACTGGTCTGAATTTGAAGATAATCAGGATTCTGTTGTCATGGGTCGTTCCGTAGCACAACGTCGCGGAATTACCAGTGGCGACACCTTTTCACTGGGAGGCATCAATGTCAAAATTGCCGGCATCTACCGAAGCGATGATCCGGCAGAAGAACATTATATTTACTCCCACCTGGATTTCCTGCAACGTACCCGAGGTTTTAACCAGGTGGGAACGGTTACTCAACTGGAAGTACATCTGAAACCGGATACCGACCCGTTACAAGCGTGCCAGACCATTGACAACCATTTTCGTGATGGACCGACCGCTACTGACACGCGTCCCAAAGGGGTCTTCCAGGCGAAAAGCCTGGGCGATCTTACTCAGTTAATCAACATGACCCGATACCTCGGTTACGGATGCGTAGGGCTTGTTTTATCACTACTCACAACCACCACGCTCATGTCCGTTCATGACCGGATCAAGGAACACGCCGTGCTGCAGACTATTGGTTTTTCGAGTGGCCGTGTTTTTGGACTCGTAATAACGGAAACCATTCTTCTGAGTAGTATAGGAGGTATGATCGGAGTGGGACTCGCGATGATCATCCTCACGGTTTCAAACCTAGGTCTCGCTGCGCAGGCCATCACCATAGCCTTCACTCCCTCTCTGGATATCGTCATATCCGGTTTGCTGATTTCTTTCATCTCAGGTGCCGTAGCCGGCGTAGCTCCGGCCATTTTCGCTGGACGTGTCGAGATCGTACCCGCACTACGACTTCCTTGAACTGTCTTCCTTTACCTGCAACCTCATCCCAACCAACGACTGCGGTATGATCGAACCTCTATAATTCGGTTCGCTGTAGACAACGCCTTCATGCATCTCGGAAATTCGCTCGGACACACATGCTCCCTGTTTTACCTGCTAAGATGTCGTTTCGTACTGCCATGAATCATAACCCCTGAAACGGTACTACTATGCTGATCATCGACTGTCATGCACACATCTACTCTTCAGACGAAGACAAATACCCCCCAAAAGAAAAACCTTTACGCGTACCCGACAACAAACCATCTGCCATCGAGGACCTTCTTCAAACTGCCCATCTGCATGGTGTGGATGCGGTACGTGCCGTCCAGACCGTCTCCTTTTACGATTACGACAACCGTTACGTCTGCGACGCAACCAAAGCCAATCCGAAAGGAGTTACGGGAGTCTGCACACTGAATCCCGACAATCCGGAAAGTCCCTCTTTGCTCAAACATTTTGTACGTGAATATGGAATCAGCACATTACGCAGTACACCTGGAGACAATCGCAGAACCTTTGATCATCCGGGAGTCCGCAATCTGTGGAAGGTCTGCGCCGAAACCGGCGCAACCGTCGACATTTTCCTGATGCGACCCGAATGGGTACCCGGGGCTGAAAAACTATTTCGAGAATTCCCTGACTTGACTATTGGTTTTGATCATTGCATGGATCTTAAACCTGGCCCTCTCTATGACAGAACCCTTGCCGAAGTACTGCGTCTGCAGCAATATCCGAATCTTTATCCCAAACTTGACTTCATCAGTACAGGAACCCAGATCGGCTATCCTGGCGCAGATCTGCACGATGCCACACTGAAGATCATCGCGGCTTACGGTGCCGATCGATGTGTGTGGGGCAGTAATTACCCGAACGCACTATGGACTCCGATGTTAACCTATGCCGAGCATCTGCACATTTTCACTCACGTACTGCCGCTTGACCAGAGCACCAGAACTCAGATTCTGGGAGAAACCGCCCGCAAACTCTGGTTCCCTTCGCTGTAGCTAAGGTTTCTGGGGGATGATAGTCCAGACAATGGTTGAAAGAGAGACACTCCATTACCGGCCGGATGGATCAATCGCCTTGTCAGACAACAGTTTCGTAACACGGACATTGTCAAACTCAGCCCATGTTTCGAATGTCCACAATCCGATTCTTCCGGAACGAACCCCGGGATGATCCGACGGAATGATACCTGTTAACATGCGTTTCCCGTTGATCCAACCTTCAACTCGGTTACCCATAAAACGCGCACGTATCTGAATTCGCGCATCCTGAGGGACTTTCCATGCATCGTAATCCAGGATTTTTGTGTAGCGTAGCCACCGACTGTTATCCCGGACGACAACCGGATTTTCTGGATACTTGACACGTATCTGAATCGCATGATCGGAGGCGGTATTTCCTTCATTCGCATAATCACCAATCTCAACGGCCACAAAGGAATGTTCGCCTCGGGTCTCCGGCATGTTTGGAACTTCGACGCGTCCGTAAATCCCACATTTCAGGTAATTCCACCACTGTTCAGGAGATTTTTTCAAACGACTACGATAATTATAGAGATCGACGTCGATCTGATAATCTGTCCATTCGGGATCGCCCGAAACAACCGTAAGGTGTTGAAGAATCGACGAGGTACGTAACTGTAATCGACCGTTGCGTACCCCAATCCATGTATCGCGCCCTTCTGCATCCGGATCATAGGGATTACCTCCATCATCCTTTTTAAAAAAAAGACCCGTGAGCGGATCCAGGGCGGGTTTTCCAATCCGCAGTCTGCCGTCAGCTTCGAGTCCACCCAGTAATACATATCCAGGTGACATCCATCTTTCAAACCCACCAGGAAGAGGATCCTGCTGTCCCTGCAGGAAGGCCCAACCTGCAAAAGAATGGTCATTAAAATCATCTCGGAACAAGTCCCGCCCCATGGTATATTCTTTCAATCTATCAGCCGTCGGCTGTTGCTGATTGATCAGCGACTCCATTTTCTCCCATGCGGAATACGGTTGCATATCCGGCGGAAAATCCAATAGGGCTTCGATTCGATTTCTCGTATGATTCACCATGAACCAGTCGGTGGCAAAGTATCGCTTGTTTTGATGTTCCGGAAGACTGTCCCCGGGTAAAGGGGTCACTTCTTTGACCATTATCAGGACCTGATCCTTCACCTCAGGTAGACGCTTGAAGGGTACAATGGGACGTACGAGACCTGGAATGATCATTTGAACGACCGGATCAATATCGGTCAGACTCCCCTTTAGAACACGTTCTATGGCAATTTTTGCCCGTTGTATGGCATGTACTTCACTTAACTCAACGATGCGCTCTACAGAGCCCAGTACCACTGCATCGGCACGAGCAATCTCTTCGACGAAGTTTTTCAGATTAGGTTGTCTGAGTTCAACTCCACCGTAGGTTTTCACTCCGGCGGACCACTGTCGGAAATATTGAACACTGAGATCATTGAGTGGATAAGGTTCCGTCTCAGGCTTCTCCTGACCATGCGATAATCCACTCATCCCAGCAATGAGCCCCGTAACCAGACCGATCCGACATCGTTTCTTGAATAAACTCAACGTTTTCCGCCCTTTTCGTTATCACTTCTGTAGTCGGCGTTGTACGGCATGTCCCACTGAGTCATCAACGATTTACCACAGGCCAACTACCGGAACCGAACGGGAATCTCGGTGTCACCTATGGTTGTCGGCACCGGACAATGATTTCACACTGATGAAGCGTAGGCCAAGGTTCCGGAGTTCGAATGCCGGTAAGCATCACGGAGATCCTGTTGACCCCTTTCTGTACGGGAGGGTTGTCGAGAATCAACCACTCCTGACCGGAGCTATTGGAAACAGTGCGCGCGTTGGTCAGTTCCACCACCGATCCGTTTATCCGGCAACGGATACGATCTCTTTCCTTTTCATAATCAGTAAGTCGCAATCTCAATTCTATATTGACGATTCGTCCACTGCGCAGTCCTCC
>CAXEIY010000240.1:0-6716 GCA_963996245.1 uncultured Planctomycetia bacterium
CGCCACCATCACCTGCGCTTCGCTGGAGCCAATCGATCCGTCTCCGTTGGTGTCAATGGCAGCGAAATGTGGCTTCAGTTCATCCGAAGCTTCGTCCTTGCTGATTTTTCCGTCTCCGTTTTTGTCCATCGAGCTGATAATCTGCTCGACGGTAAGCTTTCCGGTTGTCGGAACCGATTCGACGGATCCCGACTGCTGGCCATTGGCGTACGCCACCATCACCTGCGCTTCGCTGGAGTCAATCGCTCCGTCTCCGTTGGTGTCAATGGCAGCGAAATGTGGCTTCAGTTCATCCGATGCTTCGTCCTTGCTGATTTTTCCGTCACCATTTTTGTCCAGATAGCGGATCATCTGCTCGACGGTAAGCTTTCCGGATTCCGGAACTGATTCGGTGGAGGCCGCTTGCTGAATGGACGGTCTCTGGAACCTGGTGGCATCGATTTCACTGTTAATATCTGTTGTATTGTACTCGTAGATCATCGTCAGGTTTTCGGCACCCAGCTTGACCACCGCCCGGACGGGGATGGAGACGCCTTCGATTACCTGGTAGTTTTCAAGAGTTACCTTCACATCGTCTGGAAGCGATATTCCTTCAAGAAGCTTTGTCTCCTGGTTCACGCAAAAGACAATCGGACTTCCCTCGACGGTAACCACCATACATGCCTTTCCATTGAACTCCTTTTCTCCTCCCACGGACAATGCCCCGGCACCATACGTAGCGTGCACCGCCGCCAGCGAAACAGGGCGAATGATTAATTGTGCATTTTTCAATTCCTCTGCCGACATGTCGTTCACGCCACCCTCGGTATCGCTGACCCAGCCTGAGTGCTCCGTCCAACCATATTTTTCACTATGTCCGGTCAGTGCTTCCGAAATATAGCCTCGCTTCCCGGACAGGTCGAACAGTTCTTCCACCGTACCGCTGAATGGACCACCGGGACTTTGTCCGTTGATGGTACCCGTTCGATGAATGGTCTTTATCTTTGCCATCGCCTCGGCGCCGCCGATGGCCCTGATATGGGCATCAACAACGCTCTCGGTGGATGGCTCCGCTTGCGTAGAATCAGCCGTCTGGTCATCTGAAGAAAGTGTGTCAGATGCCGAAATGCTGGGCTCTATCACGGTGGAATACTCAACGGCCGTTTCAACTGGCGGAGCATCCGCATTCGGGCTGCAACCTGCGACGATCAGTAAGGTAACCATCATTGCACATGTCACACATTTTATTGCGATGATCATGAATGTCCTGGCCTTCTTTTGAAAAGAGTATCTTTTCGATGATAGCAGATTTGTTGATTATTTAGCCTCGGAGTCATTCCTTGCGGGTGTCACGCGACCCATTTACTCGTTTTCTTTTCCAAACTTCAGATGCAAAATCCAACATCACACCCAGGATGACTAAAACACTGACAACAACCCCTGCTTTCCATCGAGATGATGCAAAAGCCTGCCCAAACATAATCGTGACCAATCCCCCGACAATCGCCATTAAACCAGCTAACCTACTTATCCAACGGACACGACCTGGTCTTCCGTCCCCTTTCGCTCCCGTGCGCAACCAAGAAACAAGCCACGCAACCCCGTAGGTTGCCAAATTAAATACGACACCACCAATGAACCAGTATCCCAAGTTGGTCGCGCCAATGGCATAACCCAGCAAGGGGGCGCAAACGGCTCCGCACACACACTGCCCAAACAGATTACGGGCCATTTTCCTTCGCTGAACTCTCGTTAGTGCAGCATGGGCTTTCAGGTTGAGTTCGATGGCCTCTTGATCCAGCAACAGCTCGGAGATCATCCCATCATGCTTCGCCTTACAGCTAGAACACTGATTCATATGCTCTTCGACCAGATGCCTGCTGTCATCACTGCATACGCCTTCGACATAAAGTGGAACTAAATCGTCAAAGACATTACAAGCATTGATGCTACCGGTCATCGTCATGGTGACTGCTCCTGTTCGAACTCCCGTTTCACTTTCTCTTTTGCCCGATAGTAGGTGACTCGTGCCCACGACTCGTTCTTTTCCAACAGTTCACTGATCTGCCTGTAAGATAAAGAGCCGAAAAACCGCAGATAGAAAACTTCCTTGTAAGGATTTTCCAAGTGTTGAACGATTCGATGAAGTGACATGGCGTCTTGATGTTTGATAAGCTCATCGGCAACGTCTCTGTTCGATGCTTTTTCTTCTTGTAGATCTGCGCTGATTTTCCTCTTTTCCTTCTTAAGAAAACTGAAATACCGATGCTTTGCTATCTGACATAACCACACGGAAATCTTACTTCGGCCATCGAATGAATCCCTGTTTCTGAAGGCGTGGAACATGGTCTCCTGTGTGAGTTCTTCAGCCACATCAGGATCCATTGTCAAACTCATCAAGAACTTGAATACGACCCCGACATTTTCCTGATAGATCTCATCGAAAGCATCCACTGACTGTCTCCACAACTCTTTATGAACCTATGACGACCGAACTACAAATTTGTTACAACATTTTTCGTTGAATTCGAAAAAATACAAACACGGCCAGCAACAGGCCCCTGCGGATTGATGCCACAGGTCAGGCGTAAGGGATTCAAAAGTATCACCTTTTCCAATAGAGGAATTTTAGGAAACTCATAATACTTCAGCCAAACTACGTTATGGCATCTGAAAAAACCCACTCTTTGTGCCAGCTGACAAGAAGTGTGGCTGGCACATCCATATCTGACGGTGTCCCGGCAGACGCGAACACCAAAAACAATTCGTGAAAGGTTGTTTCACCGGTTCCGATGCGCTATGGTGGCGATCGCCTCAGTGAACTGGATCCGATGGTTCGTCTTACATCAGGAGAACACCCTCTATGAACTGCCACGGAAAAAACAGGAAACACTACCCTCTGATCCTCAGTCTCACATTCCTGATGTTCGGCTGCCTTGCTGTGTGCGCCGCAGAACCGCTTGTACTCGACAAAAAAACAGAATCCCGCAGCGACATCCTTGCTATTGGAAAGCAAAAACAGCTGCTGGTGGACGATTACGTCATAGCTGAAAAAAGTGGCGTCACACGTGAACTGGGCCAAGCCACTAAGCTCAACAACGGTAAACCGGTTTTCGAAGGTCACTTCTACGGAACCGTACTGTACGACCAGGGGAAGTTCAAGCTGTGGTACCGCGGGAACCCGTATGGCTATGCCGAATCCACTGACGGTTTGAACTTTCGCCATGTTTCCAAACTGGTCGGCCTCGACCCGGCCCATCAGAATACCACCTCGATTTATATCGACCCACACGAAACCGACCCCGCCCATCGCTACAAAGCCTGCTACTCCTACCTACGCCCCCATGCGGCAACCCTCGCTTACTCAGCAGACGGGATCCACTGGAAACCCTACAACAACGGCCAGCCCGTGACACACCGGGCGGCGGATACGTATAACCAGATTCTCTGGGACGAAGAAGCCGGAGTTTACCGCCTTTTTACCCGTACCGATTTCCAGCGTCCGCCGGACAGACTCGAAGTGCGCGGCGCGCGTGACATGATCAATCCCGACGTCAAAGCCGATCCAACCAACTGGAAAACGGTTCGCGAATGGAAATTTGGTAAAGGCGTCACCGACGAAGTGTATCGGCGTCAGATTTACTCCTTGACTGACTGGATTCATGAAGGCGTGCATTTCGGTCTCATGTCAGTCTATGAGTTCATTCCCAGACCTGACGCCCCCTACGACTCGGTCTCCGACCTCGTAAAACGCCACGATCACGATATCGTCAATTTCTACATCGGCACAACCCGTGGAAACGCCATGTGGGATCTGAGCTGGGTCTATGCTGAAAAGCCTATGATTCCACGTGGTCCGGACCGCAGTTTCGACAAGGATATGATCTTCCCCGCATCACAGATCGTCACACGCAACGACACACACTGGATCTACTACAGTGGTTACCGAGAGCGCCATGGTATCGCCGATCGCGGCAAATACGGTATCGGAGTCGCAACAATCAAACGGGACCGATTCATTGCTTTGCAGGCAAAAGGGAACCTACCAGGAAACCTTACCACCAAACCGTTTCAGCTCGAAGGCACGTCACTGCAGGTGAACGTCAACGCAGACCGTGGACGGATACGAGTTGAGGTGCTCGACAGGGACAGCAATCCGATCCCGGGATTCTCTGGCCCCAGCGCTACCTGGTATGAATCGACCGACCAACTGCGTCTGGAGCCCAGGTGGCAGTCAGACCTTGCGTCGCTGAAAGGTAAGGTGGTGCGACTGCGGCTGACCCTGCAAAACGCCAGACTGTTTGCGTTTCAGATCCAGTAACGACAGGCGTCGACGTCCCTTACTCAGGAATTACGATCCAGCTTCCCAGGCAGAACCCACGTCAACAGAACGCCGGACATCTACTGGCTGCTGTCGCTGCCTTTCAGGGATTTCAAGAACGCTAGCAGATCACGCAAATCGTCCGACGTAAGGGTACGTTCCAGACCGGCGGGCATGATCGAAACATCGGACGGCTCCATGGTGTCAATTTCAGCTCGCTTGATCCGGAATTCCTTCTGGTCAGATGTGTACAAAGTAATATCTTTTTCGGTTTCACCGCGAATGACTCCGGAATAAACGCGGCCCGACCTGGTAGTAACCATCTTGCTTTCGAATCCACGTGCAAACGACGCACTGGGTAACAGAATAGCTTCGAGCAGATCACGGTAATTACGTACCTTGCCAATGCCACGAAGGTCAGGACCGATCGGCTTACCCACGTCATCTACCTGATGGCAGGATGAACAAAGTGCCTTTTTACTGAAAAAGATTTCCTTGCCGTGAGCAACATCGCCACCAACCAGATTGAACGACGTATTCAAAACCGTTCGAATCGAGGTTTCCTGTTCTTTCACCAGACGACTTAACAGTGATTGTGAGGCAGCGCGAACATCCATGGGCGCTGCTTCAAACAACTGTGTCAATTGGGTTTCGTTGAGACTGGGAAAACCGCGCGCCGAATTGAGTGTTTCAATCAAACGCAGTCCGTATTCACGGGCCGAGTCCGTTTGCCAGACATCAGAAAACGCGTTCAGGATGACCGGCAGCTCAAGTGGTCCTGTTTCTGGAAGAAACTCGAGAACCTCATCGAGTTGTTCTGGTGAGAGTGTTGCATTACCAAGCGCACGCGTGGCTTCCAGGCGTGTTTCCGTATCGACATCATCACGGCACTGTTCACGCAGCATCATGAAGCTTTCTGTGCTCAATGAGGTCCGTCCACGGGTAAGAACCTCCGCCGCTTTTACTCGTAACCGGACCGGTTGATTCGTATCCTGCATGAAGGCCGAAAGCGCGTTGTCGAATTGCCCGTCATCCCGGGCCGCCATGACCCCAAGCGCGCCTTCAACAACCGTATGCGGTGCATCATGAAGACTTGCAAACAGTTGCTCTTGCCAGGCCTCCGGCAACTCGATCATGTCGCTGGCTGCAATCACCTCCAGCAGTAACACCCGAGTTTCCATCGACGTGTCGGTCCTCGCAAGCAGTTGTGATATGACATGCTGGATGGACGGTTCGGTGTGCAGGGCCAACAGCGATTTCCTGAGCAGCTTCTGCTGCACTGCTGAGATTTCAGGTTGGATAAGCCAGTTCGCAATCAAGTCAGCAACCAGACCTGCCCATTCGCCATTTCGAAGCACCAGGTCGAGAACTGCATGGGTCAGTTCCGGGTCATCAACTCCTATGAGAGGCGCTACCTGCTCACGGGTCAGGCTGCCACTTTCCATCTGATCCAGGGCTACCAGTGCTCCACGTAGCACGCGTGGCGAAGGACTCTGTAACCCAGGCAGCGTCGCTTCGAAATGGTTAATCTCAATCAGTGCATAAACGATCGCGTGCGTGAGAATTGGATCACTGGTTCCGGCAAGCGCTCCTAACAGCACTGGAATCGCTTTCTCACTGCCAATGCGTCCCAGCGCTGCTGCCGCCTGACGGCGGACCGGCGGTTCATCACGCTCCACCATTTGTATCAGCTGTTGGAGGGCCTCTTCATCACGGGACCGCGCCGTGCAGGTCGCTGCAACCAGTCGAACACTCGGCTGTGGATCGTTCAGTGCCGAGCTGATAGCGGCATTGGCCGATCCCGAACCAATTCGTAAAAGGGCCCAAAGGGCACTTCGTTTCGCACGGACAGTCACCTTTCGCGACAATAAGTTAATCAGCGGTACAACCGCCGATTCGCCATGCGATGCGAGTATCGTTATCGTACGATCCCGGACCGCAAATCGCTTGTCGTCTAAATACGGGACCAGCTGTTCGGAAGTAGCGGTCTTCCAGGCAATCCTGCTGCCCCAGGGGTCGGCGGGTGATTGCTGCTCCTTTCGACGAACCCGATAAATTCCACCGACTATCTGCGGCTTCAGGCTACTGGTCGGGCAACCGATCTTAAACCAGCCTCCCGTATTAATAACCAGCAGACTGCCATCGGCATCTTCAATCACATCGCAGGGGTGAAATTCAGGATTAGTAGAGCTCAGAAAGGTCTCTTCACTGGAGCGAAACGTCGCGCCATCGCGATCGAGCCTTGCACGCGTTACGCTGCGAGTATTGAAATGCGAGATGAACAGATCGCCGATGTATTGCGTTCCGAACGCACCACTTCGGTATATGGTGAGATTGGACGGAGCACTCATGCCATAAAGGGTCAGCGCCGGTAAAACAGGCCCGGTCGATTTCAGTTCCTCCCGTACAAACGGGC
>CAXEIY010000241.1:0-20575 GCA_963996245.1 uncultured Planctomycetia bacterium
GCGGGTCATCGAACTCTTTGAAGCTTTCAAAGGCACACGCAATGGTTTGGTCTGGCCACTGAACAATCGGTCCGGTTATTGCGCACCCGGTAAGTCCGGGAGTCGTTAATTCGGTCCATGCATCCCAGGTGTCACCTTCATCTGTTGATGTGCAAAATAAAATCCGTGTTGCCAGAATACCTTCCGTTGTCGGATTAAACAGGGGACGGTCAGGGTCACTTCGGTTGACCCATGTTGTGAACAACATCAGTCTTCCCGGCTGAACTTCCACCATTTCCGCGGCCATGAAGGAACCAGGAATTCCCTGCCAGGAGTTTTCAAATGGAAACGGCAACAGTTCCCAGGTCTCCGCTCCGTCGATCGAGCGGGCTAGACGAATGGTGTTGGTAGGTGCATGCTTTTCAGGTCCGCATTGCCAGCCTGCTAAGAACGTACCGGACCGCAGTGGCACAAGGCTCGTGACGTATGACACAGCATCGCTATCCGATACGTTCGTGGCATCGTAGATTAATCCACGTGCTTCGATGCGCATTACAGGATAACGTGGCACTGTTCATAGCCGTTTCTAGGAGAAGAGTTCATGGAGTGGACGGCCAGTGGAGAGCTGGTGTGGCTGGTTGGCTGCGTGAACCTTCTGATGTGGGTTAATCCCCATCGCATTGAAAATGGTGGCGGTAACATCTGCTGGAGCTACCGGGTCATCTGTGACGAATTCTCCGTAACGGTCGGTTTTTCCGTAAACGCTGCCACCGCGAATTCCTGCACCAGCCATCAGGATAGTGAATGCGTGAGGCCAGTGTTCGCGACCCGGTGTTGAAAAGATTTTACTGATTCTCGGACTACGACCGAATTCACCCATCCATACGACCAGGGTTTCATCAAGCAATCCCCGGTTCGACATATCGGCCAGCAGTGCGGCCAGTGTACGGTCTGCCCGTGGAATCAGACTGTCCTTGATAAGTGGAAAGTGATTTCGATGGGTATCCCAGGGATTGTTGACCAGCATGGGCTTCCATTTGCCTCCCCAATCCTGGGTTTCCTTTCCCCAGTAGACGGTGACAAATCGGGCACCGGCTTCGATCAAGCGGCGACCAAGCAGTGTGGACTGGCCGTGTCTATCACGCCCATACGCGTCGCGAAGCGTATCCGATTCGCGATCCAGATCAAAAGCCTTATGAATGGATGGCTTCTGTAGAATTCTCACAACCTGTTCCTGAAGTGCTGCAAACTCTGTTGACGATGCATTTTCAAATATCCGGTTGTTTTGCAGTGTGTCGAGCAGCTTTCTGCGATCAAGGAGCCGATTTTCCGTGATTTGCTCAATGCGGGCGAGCTGAGGCGGAACAACCTTACCGGACCGGGTAACGTGAACAGGGAATGGATTCCATCGTGCTCCCAGTATTCCGGCATTCTGTCCGGGAAGAATTCGTGCGTCGATCCGCATGGGCCCTGGGATTTGAATGGTTTTTGGTATGTCGACGGCCTCTGTGCCCACTCGATTGAATCCACAGCTCATATGTGGCAGGTCCGTGTTCTGAACCTTTAATCCACCCGCCTGGATGTTGTGCCGGTATCCGGTCAACATCTGATAGACGGCTTGATCGTGCGGAACGTCTTTATGTCGAATCGACCGAATTTGGACCACGTGGTGCATCTGTTGCGAGAGCATCGGCAGGTATTCACCTACCGAAATTCCCGGGATGCAGGAATGAATGGCTGAGACGGGGCCACGAATCTGGTCGGGTGCCTGAGGTTTCAAATCAAACATGTCGATGTGACTCGGACCACCGTCCATATAAAGCAGTAGAACAGATTTCGCGCGTGTCACGTTCGAGGATTCGATGGCGGACTGTAGTGCATTCGGCAGGCCCAGTGACGTCAGTCCGAAGCAACCCAGAGAGATCAGGCTGCGGCGAGGGATTTGTCTGGATGGTGTTTTCGCCATGTGGGGCCTTGTTTCACAGATCGCACGGATGTTTCACACGGTTTATTCTATAAGCATCGAGGTTTGAATCCAAGGAGGTATCTTGTGCCGACCAATCCCGGTCTCAAACAAGCGGCTGTTGTGATACGGCGTGGTTCCAGACTTCATGGTAGGGATCCTAATAACGCTGATTAATCATTCCTTTCAAATATCGAATAACAAATAAAAATGGAAATTTTGGGAAACTCTGTAGAAACCTGGATGGTTTCTGCGTTTAAACCTAAAACTGTGTGATCTCATGATACGCAATGGGTTACGTCGACTAAGAGCTACTGATCGCTCCAGAATTCCCATGTTAACAGTATGAAGATAGGGGGCTGGATCGGCTCAGCAAAAATTGCAGATAGAGAACGCCAAGAATGAAGGCCAGCTTGATGAAATCGGTCTTTCGGGTGAGCGATGATTGAACGTCCGTGTTGTCAGAGGAGACATTCCCGGTTACGGAAGTTCCGGAGTAGAAGTTAAGGATCCGGCCCATTTAAGACCCAGGCCAGATCTGTCTACTCTGGCCCGCAACCGGGAAAAACACGGCCGTCGATTTGGGGGCGACTGGTGTTCATCAGGCAAAGTCAGGCGATTATCCGGGATTCTGTTCTCACCCGGAATCTGCTGCCAGGGGATTATAATCATAATCGGGAACCGGTTTTCAGTGGATAGCAACTCGCGGGTTCGTTTTTTTGGGTTCCATCATGCTTAGTTTATGGTTCTCTTTGAACTTCGGTCATCTTGATGTTGGTTGTGACGAGACCATAAAGACCTCAAACACACCTGTCAGACCATTTTGTCAACTGTGTGCAGCGGCTCGCCGGGCAGGAAGAGGTCGAGGAAAGGCAACTCTGAAAAAATAACTGCCGGATGGGCGAGAGAAGTAGAACCATTGAGGTGATGAGGGAGAAGTGGTTCTTCATTCTCATTCCAGGAGGATGCCCGGTACCGATCTCTTGCTAATTGCGAATCCCGATGGCATGGAGGTGTGTTTTACTGATTGAATAACGAACCAGTAACGTTGTTTCCAGGTTTTGGGAGCGGATGCTTCTGTTGACAATGGATTACGTGTTTTGCAAGTATTTTAGGATATTGTGAATACGTTCTTGTTTGGAGCATCCGTTGGACAACGAATCTATACCCAGAAGAGGTTTCTTGAAAGACACGGCGAGTCTTTTGCCAGTCACTACCGCAACCGCAACGCAGAGCGATACTCAGCTACCGTCAGAAGACAGGTTTCAGCCGGAATCCTTTTGGCAGGATCGCATGCAATCTCCAGATGATGGAAAAAACTACGGATGGTTTATAGACACACGACGTTGTTTTGGATGTCATGCGTGCGAAGTGAGCTGTAAGGCCGAGAATGATGTGCCGTTGGGACATTTCATTCGTCAGACTTTTTACAAGGACGTGGGCCAGTATCCCCAAGTCGCTCGAATGTTTCTTCCGATGGCCTGTCAGCATTGTGAAGACGCTCCCTGTATAAAAGCCTGTCCCTGTGGTGCACTCCACAAAGAGTCGGGAGGAACCGTAGCGATCGACTATAACCTGTGCTGTGGTCATGCCACATGCGTCGATGTTTGCCCCTACGGTGCGATTTATATCGATCCGGTCGCGAAACAGGCTGTCAAATGTCACAACTGCTACCACCGCACCGAAGAGGGGATGGAACCAGCCTGTGTTCCGACCTGTCCGTCGGAGGCTCTTTATTTTGGCGATCTTAATGATCCAAATGCCAGAATCAATAAGGCGATGGAACAGGTTCAGGAGACCATTGAGTTAAGTCAGCTGCGAACCGAGAAGGAAACGAAACCGAAAATGTGGTTTGCCGGATCCGCCGCAGCTGAGGTGGAAAGTGATATTCCCCGTGAAGGACATTCTTACAGTACCGAAGTATACAGCGTTCACAACTGGAAAAAGCAATCCTCAAGTAATCATTCAGAAATGTCGGATTGAATCCATCTGTTGTGAAAGAAAGACACTGGATCTGTTGATGAACGATAAAAAACCGGCTTCTCGACGAAGTTTCCTCAATCTGGGTTTGACTGCCGGAAGTGTGGGTTGCATGACCGCATTGGGATTGGCTGGATGTGGTCCGACTGACGAGAACTCTGAGGTAACCAAGAACAAGGGATCTTCTCCCCAGGCAGGTCCCTTGCCCCGTGGAGTTGATCTTGAAAAATGGAATCGAATGAAGGGAAAGCCTTATGAGATCGGTGCATTTGGCAGGATGCCGGGGGTTTGCCAACTACCCGGGCCACAGGTAAAACGCAACTGGCCTGATCGAAACAAGTACAAGAACGTAAAGAAAGTACCCGGTGTATGCCAGTTGTGCAGCACCGTGTGCGGAACCATAGGATATGTCAAAGATGATCGTGTAATAAAGATAGAAGGCAATCCAAACGATCCTAACAGTCGAGGACACCTTTGCGCCAGAGGGCATGCCGGATTGAATCATCTGTATCATCCCGAACGACTTCTGTATCCGCTAAGACGAGTCGGAGCCCGTGGCCAGGGAAAATGGAAACGGATTTCCTGGGATGAGGCAGTAACCGAAATAGCAGACAGATTGAAAGCGGTTCGTGACAGCGGGAAACCCGAAGAGTTCGCTTTTCATCAGGGGCGGCAGCGAAGCAAGGATGCGATCAAACGATTCCTGGATGCATTTGGTACCAAGACGCAGCTCAGCCATCGCGCTCTGTGTTCCGGAAATCGGCGGGCTGCCAATCTGACTTATCTGTGGGAAAGTGACTGGGACCTCAATGACGTTGAGCATTCCAAATATATCCTCAATTTTGGCAGCAATGCTTTTGAGGCACACCAGGGGCATGTCCCTTTCGCCACCCGCATCCAAAGTGGCCGATTCAATAATGGTGCCAAACTGGTGACGTTCGATGTTCGATTGTCCAACACGGCAGGTGGAAGTGATGAATGGTTTGCGCCGTTTCCCGGTACCGATGGTGCTATTGCCTTGGCCATGTGTCATGCCATCATGAAGGAGAATCGGTTTGATGAGGACTTCATCCGTCGCTGGACGAATGTTTCGGTAGATGAGTTGAAAGACCATCTGAGTGAGTACACTCCTCAGTGGGCAGAAAAAATCAGTGGTATTTCAGCGAATGACATCCATCGTATTGCTATGGAATTTTCCAGTGCCGCACCGGCTTGTACCACGATGTGTAATCGAGGCAGTTCCGCTCATCTGAATGGTTTTTACAACGATCGTGCCATACAACTACTGAACGCGCTGGTAGGGAGTGTTGGTCGAAAAGGAGGGTGGTGCTGGACGCCATGGGGCGGGCTTGACCCGATTGTAAAAACACCACCGATGCCGCCCGGCGCTAAAACCTGGAGCGTGCTGGAAGACCCTCCGGAATATCCTTTGGCCAACGTTTGGCGGCGGATGCGGGTGGGGGAACTGGTTTACCTGTACCTGCTGCAAGATCGTGCCCGACTGCAGGCCTATATGACCTACAACCTGGACTCACCACTCACCTGGCCCGAAGAGAGTCTGACTCAGCAGGTACTTACCGATGAGGCCTTGATTCCTTTCCATGTCAGTATTAACTGTTACTACAATGAAACAGCTCACTATGCCGATATTGTATTACCGTGGGCAACTTACATGGAACGGTGGGATCTCGACGCGCGAGCTGCTTACAATCTCCGTCCTTATGTGGCACTGCGGACCCCCATGATCGAGCCACTTGGTGAATCCAGGGACATCCGCGACTTTTTTCCAGAGCTGGCCAAGAAAATTGGTGGTGGCATGGAACAGTGGTACAAGGAATCGCTACAGGAATACATGCAACAGTGGGCTTCTGGCGTTCCTGAAAATCCCGAGACAGGTAAGCAAGGTCTTCAGCGACTTCTGGAAGAGGGGGTATGGGAAGGGGATAGAGAACCTTTCTATGAACCATATAATCAACCCCTTTCCGAATCGGATCTAGAACGATCGACCGTGGACGAACCAACAGGGGTAATCATCAAAGACGGCATTGGCATTGGTATCATGCGTGACGGAAAACCGGTACGTGGTTTTGCTACACCCAGCCGTAAATTTGAAGTTCGAAGTCTGTTTATCCAGAAGATTGGCAACAACGAAGACTGTTCTGATTTGATTGCACGCAGCGGTATTACCAGAACCAAGAGCCGTCCTGTAACCCATCAAGGTTGCAATGTGGAGATTGACCCGATGCCGTCCTGGTTTCAGCCAAGAGAACATGCTGCTTTGGCTGACGATGAATTGATCATGACTAGTTTCAAATGGAACGTGCATAATCATGGTCGTACGATGCATCTCAAATGGCTGGCTGAGATAGTACATACCAACCCGGCCTGGCTGAATCCTAAAACTGCTGAGAAATATGAACTGGAGGACGGAGACTGGATTGAACTGAAGTCCTATTATTCAACGGAACTCGAAGCTCAGTCTCCCCATTTAAATCGCGAAGACCTGGACACTGCCGGTGAAAGACGTGTCGTTGGTACCATGCGCGTGCCTATTGTGACCACCGAAGGCATCCATCCACGGGTTATTGCGATGAGCAACAGTTGTGGCCACTGGGAGTATACCAGTGTCGCACAGGCGCGTAAGCAACCATCAAAAGCATCTCATCTGGTGGGTTCTGATGTGATGAAGTACCGGGATGCTGACTGGGAACGCAATATGTGGTGGGAAGATACTTCCGATGGTGATCCCAGCCGATGGAAACCCAATACGGGAAATGGATGGAATCAGAACAAATTGATACCCATTGCGCCAGACCCGGTTAGTGGTCAACAGGCCTTTCACGACACGGTAGTTACGATTTCAAAGGTAAGTTGACTGTGGGGTACATTGAAGCCGGACTTGTTTCAGAAGAATCCGTTGCTGAGCGAAAGCATATCTATCGCTTACTTGCCAGGATCTGGATTCGTGAAGTGGATAGAAACCTGATATTGGAGTTGTCGCAAACGCCATTAAAAGAGTCTTTTGTGGCAGCCGGCGTCATGCTACCGGTGGATGCCGGTAAGGCCACAATAGAGCAATTGGCGATCGATTACTGTCAGTTGTTTCTTGGTCCGAAAGATCACTTTCCTCCTTGTCAGTCCGTGTGGCAAACCGGGCAATTTCAGAGCGAAGTTGTCACGTCGGTCAGAAATTTCATCGAAATAAGCAACTACCCTGAACAACATATTCCAGACGGAGTAATGCTGGATCATCTGGGCGTCCAACTGGACGTGATGGGGCACCTGTTGGATCACATCGACATGTCGCCTGATGATACAGATGGAGCCAGTCAGATATGGGAATTAATCCATTCCTTTTATGCGGCGCATCTCATGTGGCCTTCCGACCTTTTTGATGCGGTTATAAAGCGCGCGGAGACAGATTTTTACCGCTCGTTTGTGGTAATGACTCAGACGTTTCTGAATTCCGAACAACGGCTATGATCAAGATATCCAGTGGGGCATACGGTGGACGCCGCACAGATAGCTATACAATATTGACGGGCTGGCTGCGGTCAAGTTAGTACTTGACGGTTCTGACACTTTACGTGATGGCGGAATCTGAGTACGGTAGTGAAATCGAATGATTCAGTTACCGATGAAGTACCCATTGGACGTCCAGAAATAATGATCGGAGATACGGCTATGAGGCGTATTGTCGCTGCCGGACTGTTTTTCTTGTTTTTGATTACTGGTACCTCGCTGGCTGAAAACTGGCCGGCCTGGCGTGGCGTACAGGGTATTGGTATCAGCGGTGAACGTCACCTGCCGATCCGTTTCAGTTCTGTCGAGAAGGTTCTTTGGAAGGCACCGCTTCCCGACTCAGGTAATTCCACACCGATTGTCTGGGACAACCATGTTTTTGTGACGTGTCCCAATGACGGGGGTAAGACTCGCAGTCTGATCTGCTTTGATCGAAACACAGGCGAAAAACGCTGGCAGTACGATGTCTCTTACCCGGATTACGAAACGGCTCATGTGGACAATCCTTTCTGTTCGGGTTCACCGACGACCGATGGCAGCCTGGTTTACGTCAGTTTCGATTCAGCCGGGGTACTGGCTTTGGATTTTTCAGGAAAGGTTGTATGGGAGCGCGATCTTGGCAAACTGACTCATGTTTTTGGTCCGGCGTCGACTCCGGTGCTATACAAACACCTGCTTATTATCCATCGTGGTCCCGGAGAACCGACACACATCATCGCGCTTGATAAAAGAACCGGAGAAACCGTCTGGGACACGCCTGAAACAGGAATTGATGATAAATTGTATGGGTCGTGGTCGACACCGGTTATTTACAGCGCTGGGGACCATGATGAGTTTGCGCTTTCCATGCCCGGTGAACTGAAAGGATATGATCCATTGACGGGCAAAGAACTATGGAAATGCACGGGCCTGGGGCCAAGCAATTATCCGGATACGGCTGTCGGTGATGGCGTTCTGATTGGTGTCAGCGGTTTTCAAAAATCAATGATGGCCGTTCGTATGGGGGGCCGTGGTGATGTAACCGATAATCATCGGTTGTGGCATGTAGAAAAGACACAGCAGCGCATCGGATCAGGTGTTGTTCGGGACGGATTTCTTTATGTTTCCAATGCGACTGGCATTGCTGAGTGCATTGATATCAAAACGGGTATGTCCGTGTGGAAGGAACGACTGGGTGGCAATCTTTGGGGGTCGATGCTGCTGGCGGGAGAACGTTTATATGTCAGTAACACACAGGGTGAAATATTTATTCTGGATGCGAATCCGAAATATCAGCTGGTCGCAAAGAATAGCATGGGAGAACATATCAAATCCGCGCTGGCGCCTTCAGATGGCCAGTTGTTTATTCGAACGTACGAAAACCTCTACTGTATCGGCCAGAGACGTCCGTAATGGAGCTCAATATACGGACATCCGAGAGAATCTATGACTGGGATGCGCGGGAATGGCCTTTTGTTGACGGTCAGATGATTCTTCCGGGGGATCAGAACGAAGATGGATGGATTACCTGACATTCCGATGACGTGGTTTGAGTGGTTCAGAATGTCAGATGGATCTTTCAGGAGGGAGAAGGATGCAGTCAGCTGGGATACAGAAACTGTTCTTGCAGGATAGTTACGAGCACCTTGAATATGCGGTAGAGCGGGTGGAACATTGTCTGGATCAGCTCAACGACGAACAGATCTGGTGGAGACCCACCGAGAGTCAAAACAGCATTGGTAATCTGGTTCTGCATATCTGCGGCAATGTGAGCCAATGGATCCTGGCGGGGGTGGGAGGTCTGCCGGCTACCCGAGATCGCCCCTCTGAGTTTTCAGAGCGGGGTCCGCTTGAGCACAGCTTACTGACGTTGAAATTACAAGAATCACTCACGGCGGTGCAGCAGGTGCTGCAAACCGTGAATGAGACTCGACTGGTGGAATCACGGGTGATTCAGGGATTTCAAACTACAGGGCTGGGAGCGATTACGCACAGCGTTACCCATTTTACCGGTCATATGCAGGAGATTATCTGTCTGACGCGAATGCAGCTGGGAGCCGATTACCAATTCAAATGGCAATCAGAAACCGAGTCGCAGAGCACTTAGAAAGCCGGTATCTGAGCATCCAGGAGAGCACTCACAGAGCGTGCATCTCCGATTCATAGGCGGTATTATTTTTTGAAGGAGGCGGTGAAATAAAAGGTTGAACTCGGAATGCACGGTATGATGTCACTGGCGGATATTGTGGAATGGGAACCCGAGGTAATGAGACACGTTGCCGCCATTAAATGGCCAGTGCTTTGTCGGTTCCGCCGAAGCGGTTCATCTGTACCCCCATGACGTCCATCATGCTCAGGTAGAGACCTTCCAGAGGGGCTTCCGGATAAGAAAGGTGCCGCCCGGCATTCAGTTTTCCTCCTGCTTTTCCCGCTATCATGACGGGCAACTGTCTGGAGGCATGCTGGTGTCCGTCGGCAAAAGGGGAACCGTAGAGAATCATCGAATGATCCAGCAGGCTGCCGTCTGCTTCGGCGATATTACGGAGTCGATCCAGAAAATAGGCGACCTGTTCATGGTGAAAAGTGATGACCTTCAGGTACTGACGGAGTTTTACCTCTTTTGTGTTCCAGGAGGTTTTTCCGTCGTCGTCTTCGGTTTTTCCCGAGATGTCTTTCCAATGGGAAAGAGCATGCCACATGCCTTTTACGCCGGGTAAAAAATTGAAATAACGGTTACTTTGCTCATGGTCCAGCATGAAGGTCGCCACACGCGTCGAATCGGTCCAGAACGCCAGCACGATCATGTCGAACATCAGGCGCAGATATTCCTGATGACGGAAAGGTATTCCTGCATCTGGAACAACTGCTGAAGCAAAGCGATGGTCCGTATGTCCAGGCAAGTTCTTTTGAGTACGTGTGATCTGTTTTTCAACGGTGCGCACGGCATCCAGATATTCGTCCAGTCTGGAACGATCAGAGAAGCTTATCCGGTTGCGCAGGCTCCGTGCATCTTCGATGACCGTATCGAGAATCCGATTGCGATCATTCGGGTTTGTCGTCATGGTGTTTGAGGTAGCCGACCGTGTCAGGCGATCGAAGATGGCACGCGGTTCGGTTTCACGTGGCAGGGGAGTGGTTGATGATTTCCAGGAAATATGGTTGCGCATGAGGCTTTTACTGAAACTGCCCTGTGCACGTGTGATCATTTCGAGAGATGGCAAACGGGTTTCTTTACCGACAACTCGGGCAATGATCTGATCCATGGACATACCACCAACGCCGGTTTCGATGTCGATCTCATCACCTTCTGGCGCGGGACGTATCAGCCAGGTGGCGCCAGCTGCAGGATGACTTCCTTTTAATTCTGATTGCAGGCCACTGATGATCTGAATGTCATTCAGAAATGGAAGGAGTGGGGTCATTTCGTTGGTAAGAGTAAGGAGTCTTCCGTCTTTTGACGGTGGTGTCCATGCATGAGGAGGTGATCCGTTGGGAAGGTAAAGGCACGCGAATCGAGTCGGCTGACTGCGGTGTGCTGTTTCACGCGCCGAGACCGGGGACATGACCTCCAGCAGAGGGAGAGCAAGGCTCGTGCCTGTACCGCGTAACATCGTGCGTCGGGAAATACGAAAACGTTTCATTGCCACGCGTCTCCGAAATCGGAATGGAACATGAATCGTACACCAAAATCGAGATGGTTACGATGCTATGGGGCTGGTTTACAGCGGTTATGGATTACACAGATTCTAATATGCAGCGAACACCGGATCCTGCTCCATATGTTATCTGAAAACCGTATTGGAGAGAGCGGGTTGGCCACTTCAAGTAAAGGTGTGGATCCGCATAGACGATTTTGACAAAAAGGAGGGTGTGTGATGAACCGATCAATTGAAACACTCGTTCTGGAAGAAATGAGGCGTATCAGAATCGAGGTATTCAGCCGCCTGTTACGCTCTGTGGCATGTTGGAGGCCGGTCAATCATAATTAAAACAGGACCTGTGACAGGTGTGCAGTGCGACCAGCAGATTCTCAAAAGATGTCCTGATAAAGTGTCACATTTGGGAACCATGAGACAAGATTTTATAGACGGATAATATTCAGGAATGATCGAACTCTGAAAAGAATAGACATCATTTCAAAATAAGGTGTTTTTGGTGAAAGGGTACTTGCAAGTGATTCATAGTCTGTTTTCCTGTGCTTTTCCGTTACACCGATGACATGACTACAGTTGATGCGACATACAGGGTACGAGGATATGGGTGTCAGTGATCACTCAAAAGTCAGTGCTGCAGAGATGTTCGGCAGGAAACAACATGTCATTGCATCATTCGGTTTGAAGGTGATATTCGATGTTGTCAGGACAGGAATTCAATTTGCAGTCGGCCGGCGATGATACGCAAGGTGTGGTTTTCGACAATCGCCCGACTGCTGTAAGTTGGCGCGACTGGTTTGATAAACGACTGGAGACCAAGGCCGATGGGATCGGTCTTCGCCCCAGTCTGAGTTCTCAAGAGTGGTCCTTACTTCGTGCCATGGAGCCTGCGACACAGGAGTTACTGGAGGCACGTTCTCTGCTTCGCCGTACGGACACGAAATTCATGTTTCCCAGACACCAAATGGAACACGTTCTTCGAGCCATGCAGACACGTTTTCATCTGGTTTGGTCCGGTGAAGCATTGGTTGGAAACTACCAGACGCGTTATTTTGATACCGAAGAGCTTCGTTTTTTCCATGAGCATCGGCGGGGTATGCGCCCTCGAAAAAAAGTACGTATCCGGACCTATCTCGAAAGAAATCTTGGATACATAGAGGTGAAAAGTAAGGATAAATACGGCGTCACAAGAAAAAATCGGCAACCGTATACCGGAAGTGACTTTCAGCTTTCTGACAACGACGAGCGTTTTGTACTTGATCAGGTGAGCGCTCCGTCGGTGTGTCGGTCAGTACAGGTGGACTTTCCCCGTTTGACTCTCGTTTGTTCTGATGTCAACGAACGGATTACATTTGACCTGGGCCTTTCGATGGAGTGGAAAGGCAAACGGATAGAACTTCCTGAACTGGTAGTTGGAGAAATTAAACAGGATCGATTCCGACCTCGCAGTCCCGGGATGGATGCTCTTCTGAGGCGTAAAATCCGTCCAATCAGGATGTCCAAATACTGCGTTGCAATGTGTATTTTGAGAGAAGCAATCCCTGTGCATCGATTTCGATCGACCCTACGTGAAGTGATGAGGCAACATGATGCTTGATTACCTGCTCGATTTGTTCGGATCTCAACAGTTTGTCAACGTCGATGCTGTTGTGAAAATGATCCTGCGCTTTTCTGTTGATCTGATCGCAACCACACTGGTCATACGTGGAATTTACGTAAGGATGTACCAGTGGAATGAGCAGGTGTTCACCTATTTCGCTTTTAACACGATTACTTTTTTCCTGTGTCTGATTTTGCGAACGGTACCTGTTGATCTCGGTTTTGCGCTCGGGTTGTTTGCTGTATTCGGGATTTTGCGTTATCGCACACTGCCTATCCGAATCAAGGATCTGACCTACTTGTTTGTTGTCATTGGTATTGCGATTCTCAATGCTGTTGCCAATGACGGGGTGAGTGTCGTTGAGATTCTGTTGATTAACGGTGTTATTGTGGGGATGACCTTTTGGCTGGAAACCTGTACGACCAGGATGCAGACGCAGTCCGCCACGATCAACTATGACAATCCCGATCTGTTACTTCCAGGAAAGGAACAGGAACTCATCCATGACCTGACAAAACGTACGGGATTAAAGGTCATACGTGTCGAAGTGTTGAGTGTCGATTTGATTCGCGATACGGCCCGGATCAATGCAATTTATTGTCCGGTACAGGTGGATCAAAGCAATGGCTGAAACATCGATGTCTCGAGCCTGACGCCGAGTTTGTCTCTAGCGTGGTTTTCCTCCTTTCATTTCCATGATGTGTAATTCCAGTGTGCCGCTGACTGAGGCACCTGGCTGTCTGGATGCCTCTTTAAACTGTCCGAATCCGGCTAGGACTCGGGTCTTGGGTCGGAAAATAAATCCGAGGAGCCCCTTTCTCTTGGTTCCTTCTACATAATTACCCTCTACGATTACTCTTTTCTTTTTGGTCGTGCGAAATTCGGAAGCCGGTAAACTGACTGATAAGGTCAGTTGTTTATCATCCGGCTCCCGTCTGCCTATGATGACAATGGACGGATCTGATTTGCTGTCGGATTTGTTCTCAGGTGTCACGTAGATGCCGAGTTCATTTTCCTTGAACCGGACTTTTTCCCCATTCATTGAAAACTGCAGTTCAAGTGTGCCCGTGGTGAAGGGGGTCTCTGGAGTTTTCTGGTACCACTGGGTGGAGAAGGTTACTGCGACTTGGCCGAGAGACTTGAAATAGATAGGGCCTCGCGGGCCTTCGGTTAGGGTAACTGGCCATTGACTGAGTTCTTTCTGGATTACCTTCCTGCGTCCGGAAATGAATCGACGCACCGAGTTTAACTTCCTGGGAAAGTCCTTCTGGCTGGAGTGAAGATGGTCTTTCAGTCTTACTTCCAAACGGTCCAAGTCTGCCAAAAGTCGTTTTTCATTCCAGTGTTTATCAAGCAACATGAGGAGCGTTTCACGATACTGTTGCTGTATGTCAGGGTTCCGGTAAAGGCGATTGGCCAGTACGGATTTACTGTGAACGGATTTGGTTTTTATAAAAAAAGGAGGAAGTGGCATCATGCTGGTTAACGCGGAATCGAGTCCCCAGGGCATAAAGTATAGTTTCGAGTTACGGGGATTTTTGTACACAAAATAGTTGTTTTGATTGTTTGTGTACCCGTCCCAAAACCCGATAAGGCTTTCTGTGGCCCAGAATTTGACGAATGCCGACACGTCCAGCACGGCTTCAATTTCTTGCATGTCAAGAGGGTGTTTATCAAGCATGCCTGCCAGGTGTTCCAGTGGTTCCAGTGAGGTGCCTTTGGTTTTTGATTCAAACCGTTGGATAGAGTCAGGAAAAAGGTCCGCTACAGTCCCTTCGTAGAGATCACCTGAAGAAGAGTCAAATCGTGTTTTCAAAAAAGGTGGCCTTACGGATTCAACGTTGGAATAGATTCCCAGGTATTGACCGTTGACAGTGACTTTTGCGTGATTACAACGGGAAGCAACCGTTTCCGTTTCGTTGAAAAACCGGTAACACAAATACTGACTGGCCAGAGATCGGTCCTGTTGATTGTTGTTGAGCGTGAGTCGGTCGATGCCTTTAACAGGCTTTTGCTTGCGAAATTCCCGGAACTTGATTTTCAGAGAGGGACGCCTGGTGTTCAACGAACCCAGGAATCCTTTCTTTCGGATGCCTACGTTTTTGATTCGAACTCCGTCGATGGTGATGTGCCCCTTGAAATACTCATAGGAACGTTCAGCTGGCTTTTTCCCCAGTGAAAGAGCAAAAGATCGAGTTTGTTGCCGAAGCGCATTCCAATCTTTCTCCGGTAATTCGATCTGAATGTCTACAAGATGTTCTGCGTCAAATAGTTTTTCGGCTGTCAGTTTCGGATGGTCGGCTTTTACCGACGTGAGTGATGGCAGCAGGGATCCTATGCAGAGCAAAAACAACAAGTTTTGTTTGTTGCGCTGAAATGGCTGTCCTGTTTTCAAAAGCATAGGCACATTCTCCAGGTGCCGGAGGTCGGGGTTTGAATTAAGGCACGCATTCTATTATTTCATGATATTATCTGAGTACGGTACAGAGCAAACAAGCCTACAATCCGATTGTTCATTTGGTGACCATGGTGGCTCACGTCTGGTACGCAGAGGCTGTGATGTTGGGACTGATTGGGACTGTTTTGGGTAGCATTGTTGGTGTGGCGGGTGGCCTATTGGGGACATGGATGTCGATTCGAAATATGCCACGAGGTGAACAAAGGAGTTTCATGGCAAGGATGGCTGTGGTCGGCTGGATTGGAGCGTTTGGCTTCTGCGTGGCACTACTGTTAATACCCACTTCATGGAACGGGTTTCTGTGGTTGGTTTATGTGCCTGGTCTGTTTATCTTTATCAGACATGTAAATCGGGGTTCCGTCCGTGCACCGTGAGTACGATGAAAGGGGAACGTTTTCCATGTCCCAGGCTGGAAAAAACTACGGAGGTACTTCCCGTTCTGTTACCGACTATGCGCTCGATCGGATACCAGTCCGGCTGTGTTGATTGTTCGAATGCTGTAGCAGGGTATTTTTCCGGAGGTAGTTGACGAGTCCAGGTACTGCATCGCTGGCAGTGGAAACGAAGGGGTGTCGTGATAGGTCATGCCCTGGAAGAGGGGACGTCCATATCGGTTTGCCGGTAGTTCGGGTATCTGAGCAATCGGATTTCCGTTTCTCTCAACGGTAAATGCACGGATTCCGCTTTCGACATCGGCATGTGCATCCCAGGTAACAATCACATGTCCATCACGATTTCTGCGAGCGGTAACCTGAATGGGTGGCGGAGGTGGAGTAGAATCAGCAACATCGCCGGTTTGTATGTACTCCATCATCTTTCCCGCCATGGTCACATTCCACGATGCGCGCGCTTCATGAGTTGGTTTGAGTAACGGCTGGGCAGAGTCTGGGTTCGGCAGTCGGTGTTCAAGCCAGAAGTCGAAAAACGGGATGGCTAGGTACCGTGAATCGCCACACTGATGTCCGGTTTTCGGGTCGGGAGCAAACTCAAAAAAAGGAGCGCCGTGCGAGAGGTAGTCTGCCTGCATTGCCTTCAGACCGTCCCACGCTCCTCGAAAGCGAGAGTCATTCTTTTCCAGCAGCCCCGGATTTCCCATCATGGGAATCTGATATGCAGTGGGTGAGAGAGGAGGGGGATCGATTTCACCTCTGCTCCAGGCACCATACGCGGTACCTGATCGAAACCAGATGGCGACGATCCGTTCCGGATGCCTGGACTGGACCAGGCTGGACCAGAAGCCTCCTCCCGAATGTCCCCAGAGACACCAGGGGATGGAGTTCAGTTCGCCATGTCCGGTAGCCTGCGCGAAATGTTCGAGTGCCATTAGAAATCGGTCATTGGAACCATTTCGCGAATCGCACCAGAGCCGGCAGTTAATGGTTTTTCGCGGTTCGTACATGGATCCGAGCAGCGCGCAGTTCCATTTACGCGCCAAGGCTTGCCAGTGCAGGTCATCCGCTGCGGTACGACCGCCTTGTGAAGCGCCTACCCCACAGCCGTGTTGATGCACAATGATCCCGCGCAGTGTCTTTACCTGGTCGGGAATCCAGAGGTAAAAGTCGACACCAATTCTCAGCTTCCCCTTTGCGGCTTCGCTCGGGTAATGAATTTCGTGAATAATGCCACTGGTCGAATTTCGTTTTTGAATGGAGGGTTGGCGAAGTTTGTCGATCAGGGGGCGGATTGCTGTGAGCATCTCATCGGCCTTGTTCAGTGCCTGTTCCAAGGGGAGGCCCTGGGTGACCCCCGGCCGTTTGTGTCCGATATGGGACAGCCATGCGTCATGCAGCAAACTCATGCGCTGATGCATGCGGTCGAATAACGGTTTCCCGGGTTCGGTAATGGAAGGCAGGCCCCAGGCCAGAAGAATGGTTTCGCCAATCATACGTTGCCCAAGGGGATTGGGATGGACACCGTCTGGTGCCAGCGTGTAAGTGGGGTTTGTCATCCGTTGTTCAGTGAGATGTGCACTGAGAGGAGTGTGAAGGTCAATTACCATGGAGACACGATCCTTCTGCTCCAGAATCCATTGAGCGTAACGCGCAATGACTTCCCGATCATAATGCTCGTAGGGGGCAAAATAAGCATATTGCTTGGAGCCTGCCGGTTGGAGTGTTCCCCCACTGGCACCAATGGCGACTGCGTCGAAAGGAGGAGGAGTCATCAGTACCAGCTTGGCTCCGCTGGTTTGCACTTTTGTAATCAATTGGTTGATACCGTTTTGATACGCTTTAAATCGTTGTTTTGAAAAAGGATGATAGATGCCGTCATTCATTCCGTAGCAGGCGATTACCACGTCAGGTTGGATATGTGCCAGGGCACGGTTCAGTCGTTCGTGTACATCCGGCCGTGGGAATGGGTGATCCGGTTCAGTGAGTCCAGTACAGGTTTCACTGCTGAGTCCGACGTTGATAAACTCGGGGAGCGGAGAGATACCTTGGAGTCGGCATTGGGTCTCAATCCATGACACGTAGCCTCCACTGTGTGTGATGGAGTCTCCCAGAAAGAGCACTCGCTTGGATTGTAAAGGAAAGGCAATGGGCAGATCGGCCAGCACGGCGTGAGATTGTAGTAAGGCGAACAGCAAAACGCTGTTGATCCAGAGAGCGGGTTTACGTTGCCAACTGGTGATAAGGGCCATAACGACCTCTTTGATTTAACGGGGGAATTGCTTATGCGGTTTTGACTGACGTGAAGTTTCCGTCTTGCTGCTTACGGGGGGAAGATCGCGTTTTGATCGGTTATCTGGGTAGCGACCATATCAGAAGTAGGTCCGGAAAGGAATTCACTCCGTTCTGATATTCCGATGTTAAACGGTCCATTTCCTTATGGATGTAAACGCGTAATACATGCGTTTCCGTTAGGAATTGAGGATGGAGATGATTAGGATGGAACGGTAATACAGTTGGACCATTACCCTGCTTTAGTCCCGCTGAATACAGACCACATCCAGTCAGCCCAGTGCGTCGTGACGTTCGAAAATCCCTGTGTTTTCAGTGACATAAGCTGATGTTCCAGCGTTTCGTGGCAGTCATCACCGCTTATCTTCAGCGAACCGAAGTTTTCGACGTTGCGCTCAATCCAGCCACTGAGTGTTCCATGCATCGAGGTGGGAATTCTATCGCTTCTCATTTCACGTTGCATGTGGTCGGCCCAGGTCTGGAGACGGGAAAGGTAGTCATCGGGATCTTTCGGTCGTACTTCATCGCCATTGACCAGCATTCCCCTCGGCTCCAGTGTTTCAAAACACTTCCCATAGAAGGTATGTTTTTCTGTAGAGTCAAGATGGTGAACAGCGGACATGCTTACGATGGCTTTCGGTGATCGGTCAAGTAGCGCAGGCCAGTCATCCTGTAATCGGCACTGATGGCAGGCGGCACGGTTTCCGAATCGTTCCAGTCGTCGTTCGGCCAGTCCGAGAAACGCTTCTGACTGGTCGATATTCACAGCTTGAATGAATGGAAATCGTTCCAGTGCCCGTTCCAGCAAACGTCCTGATCCACCACCGGCATCCACAATCAATAACGACTCATCGGTTGAAAATGGCAATTCGTTGAGGATCGTGTCCTGAATGTAAACATAGCGGGGATGGATATGCTCTGCGGCTTCATCGTAACCGGTGGCTGCATTCGAGATGTTCCAGCGATACGTGATATCAGAATCCTTTTTTGATCAGGATGGGAACAGAGGTGTGTTCAAGAAGAGAGTCGGAATACGGTGCGTACCAAGTGTCCGTTACACAGGTCTGAGATGTTTTCATGCGGAAGGTCCCGGACGCGATCAGCGTAACATGATTACGTTACCATCGGTAGGGACGCCAAAACAAAATGCGATCTGGATAACAATCACTTCGGTTGTACTTTCATCGGAACCATCCAGTTTAAAATAAGATATTAATGATCAGATGAAGGAGTGTTTTCTGGGACGGGTAGTAGCCGATCCGGATAAAGGGCATATCTGTTTTGTACGGCAGGGAGAAAATTAAAAAAATAATGAATGGGTGTTAAACAAGCGAAATGGCCTACCAGTACAGAAAAATAGTTCCTGCTACGACACCGTTGGAGTACATGTCGATCCGTGGTTAAGATGCGGCTGTATTCAAGTTAGAATTCAATTGATACGATGCCGTTATTTGTCATAACGGCACAGGAATAGATCAGATTAATCCATGGCGATACTTCTGGTTTTCTGGTGTACCCGAGTTAATTTTTAGATAACCTCCCCGTACACGGTCGGACTGCTGGGAAGGACACACGATATGTTCACGTTTTCGAATTTGGGAATACTGGTCTGTTCTGTATTTGCGGCTGAAGTCGACGTCGAATTCGATCGCGATGTGGTACCGATTCTGCGCCGTCATTGTCTGAAGTGCCACCATTCAAAAGCGGGCAAAGGGGGATTCCGGATTGACTCGGTGGAAGGGCTTTTCACTAGTGGAAATCATGGTATCCCTGTTGTTGCAGGTACCCCCGAGATCAGTCATCTTATCAGTCGCGTTACCAGTGATGATGTGCACAAACGAATGCCTCCCGATGGTACAGGATTAAGTGAATTTGAAATCAATGTTCTAACCAGGTGGATCAAGCAAGGTGCGTCCGTTTCTCAGGAACCCTGGTTCGGTTCCGCAGGTTCAGGGTTGTGGTCTGTTCAACCATTAGTGATACCCGAGGTTCCGCCACATTCGAACTGGGGGAACAACGAGATTGACGGATTCATTCTTCAATCACTCAATCAAGTTGGCTTGTCGCCATCTCCTGATTCAGATCGACGTACCTGGATACGTCGGTTGTACCTTGTAATCCTGGGGTTACCGCCGGATCCTGAAGAAGTGGAGGCCTTTATTCAAGACCGGTCTCCAGATGCTGTTGAACGCCAGATTGACTCGGTGCTGCAAAGTCCTCATTACGGTGAACGATGGGCACAACACTGGCTGGACTGTGTCCGTTTTGCAGAATCGACTGGTTATGAAGTCAACAAAGAGATTGAGTCGGCTTATTACTATCGGGATTATGTCATTCAGGCATTAAATGAAGACATACCATATGACCGTTTTGTGCAGGAACAACTTGCTGGTGATACGTCGGGGGCCGATGCGGCGACGGGATTTCTTGTAGCTGGTCCGCACGATGGGAACCTCAGTCCGGATCCATTACTGACAGCTATGCAGATGCAGGATTCCTGGGATGAAATGATCAAATCTACCAGCGCCGTTTTCCTGGGACTGACGGTTGGTTGCGCACGCTGTCATGACCATAAGTTTGATCCCATTTCACAAAAGGACTACTACTCGCTGCAGGCAGTTTTTTCCGGTGTGCGTCACGGCAAAAGGAGGCTCCGGGGAGTACAGGATGATCAAATGCAGAATCGTGCGGATATGCTGGAACCCCGTCGGGATGCTGCATATAAGAATCTGACTGCCATCAAGGAGGGTTTGTCACTAA
>CAXEIY010000242.1:0-4960 GCA_963996245.1 uncultured Planctomycetia bacterium
CCAATTTCCAGCCCCGTCTCTTCGTCATTGTATTTCAAATGCTGGGGGGCTTCACCAAGTACACATCCGGTGTAGATGTGGTTTTCCGAACCAATGGTGACAGGACCCTTGATATGGACATAAGGGCCAATCGTGCACCCTGGTCCGATATGGACTTCGTCTTCGATTACGCAGTAGGGACCGATCTGTACACCATCCGCGATGTCTGCCAAGGGCGAGATAATAGCTGTATGGTGAATTGACATCAATGATGTGTCTTGCATTTGCTAAACCGGACCTCCTGTCCTGAGCGGTCAGCTTTCCATATTGGCATCAGCAAAACCTACTATGTCTTTTTTTAAGTATGACATATATGCCGAATGCTATCAGGAAAGACTAGGGCAGTTTTTCAGCGAATCACATTGTTGGCCATATTTGGGTAAAATAGGTTAAATAGGGCCGTCTTGACGGAACCTTATGTTCTGATTTTACGTAATTTATAGATCGACCGAATTGTAGGGGGAGGTTAGCGATTTCGTTTATTAACTTTATCGCACTTGTGGCTCAAGGAGGGCAAAGGACGAGGGATTTAACAATACGAAGTAGTAGGACCTCTACTTTCTTTCCGGAACAATATTATAAAAAGCTCAGGATATTCGGACATAATGGAGGTAGTTTCTCTGGGCGCAGATTTGATTCAATCCAGCACGCAGATCCTTTGTATGTTCAGGCTGTGCTGCGCAGACGAATCTAACAAAAATGAGGGCGTTTTGATTCCAAAATGCGTGATATCAGCTCAAGTTGAGATAATCGGGTGGGTGTTTGTGGGCCCATTTCCGATCATGTTTCAGCCTAAATTGGGCTAGCGAACTACCCGAGTGTTCCGGTAAGATTCCTTTTTGGCGCACTTCCGCCAACGCAACTGGTGGCTATTCAGAATAAGCAATAGATGCCCTTGAGGTGGAAAGGCGATTCTGACTGAGTCAGGGCCAATGATTATTGTATGAATATTTGTGGTAGTAGAATGCCTAAACAGAAAACCCACAAAGGTGCCAAAAAGAGATTTCGTGTTTCTGCCAAAGGCAAGGTGTTGTACCGAAAGGCCGGGACTAGTCATCTGTTGAGTCACATGAACACCAATCGTAAACGCAAGTTGCGTAAGACAGGTGTGCTAGGTGCGTTGGACGCAAAACGCATTCGACAGATGATTGGGAGCTAGTCAGGCTGTAACAGGGTTTTCAGGTAACAGACTCGACCGATTACCTGGCAACATGTTGAAACGGCAAAAAGATCAGAGAGATTCCGAATTATGCGAGTGACTAAAGGTTCCGCGCGGAAACGCGCAAACAAACGAATTTTCAAAGCAGTCAAAGGTTTTGTAGGTGGCAGGAGGAAACTGCTCCGCTCGGCCAAGGAATCCCTTGTACGCAGTCGTGCGTATGCGTATCGAGATCGCCGCGCTCGGAAACGGGAATTTCGTCGATTGTGGATCGTTCGCATCAATGCTGCGTGCCGTGAGCGTGGAATGCGGTACAGTGAGTTCATTCACGGTCTTCAACTAGCCAAGATTAGTCTCGACCGGAAGACTTTGGCGGAACTGGCCGTCAGTGACCCTGAAGTGTTTGGAGAACTGGTCGATCAAGCGCGCTCCCACCTTGAAGCAGATGAGAAAGCGGTTGCCTAATTTGCTTATTTGGTATTTGCGAAGCGTATGACTACACGGTGTTTCTTGGTTGCGTAGTATCATATCGGATCGGTTTTGGGCCGCTACGTGTCATCGTTCGTTTTTAACAGAACAGCCATTAATGAATATCCATCATGCTTGCAGCTGAACTGTTATCCGCTTTCGACCAACTGGAAAAAGAGGGGAGTGAAAGCTTTCTTGGCGCTGTTTCCGAAACGGATTTGGAAGCCGCTCGGGTCGTGTATCTCGGCGCAAAAAAGGGACAACTGAGAATCTTGCAAAAGCAGATTCCAGAGGTTGAAAAAGAATTAAAACCAGAAGTCGGAAAGCGATTCAAGGAGGTTCGTGAAAGTCTCAAAACAGCATTTGATACAGCGAACAGGAAACTGAGCCAGCCCGTTTCAACCTCTTCCTTTTTCGATGTTACGCTTCCTGGACAGCGTTTGAGGGTAGGTCATCGTCATCCGCTCACCCGCACGATCGAAGAAGTCACGGACATTATGGGTCGATTAGGATTTGCCCGAGTTGAAGGTCCAGAGGTGGAAGATGAGTGGCATAATTTTGATGCACTGAATATCCCGGTGGAACATCCCGCTAGAGATCCGTTAGACAATTTTTTTATGCAGGTATCGGAGTTAACATCCCGGAGTGATTCAAAGGTCCCTCTGATGCTTCGGAGTCAGACCAGTACGGTTCAAATTCGAACCATGGATGAGTCTGATCCGCCGATTCGAATGATTGCAGTGGGTCGGTGTTATCGACCCGATACCGTTGACGCAACGCACAGCTTTATGTTCCACCAGATGGAAGGACTCATGGTGGATAGCGATGTGACGATGTCAAAATTGAAAACCGTGCTTCGATTATTTGCCACGGCGTATCTTGGTCACGATGTCAGAATTCGTTTCAGGCCATCTTTTTTCCCATTTACTGAGCCGTCTGTTGAAGTTGATATGAGCTGGGGTAAAGACGGGAAACAGTGGATGGAGCTAGGTGGGGCAGGGATGGTTGATCCACACGTACTGAAATCAGTCGGTTATGATCCTGATCAATACTCAGGGTTTGCATTCGGATTAGGAATTGAAAGGCTGGCTATGCGTCGTTATGGAATTGATGATATTCGGTTGTTCTATGCAAACGATCAACGATTTCTGTGTCAGTTTTAGCCTTGGTACGAATATCATCGTTGCGTTCCTAGAGGTTTCAGCCCTCCGTTCTCATATCCCTTTTCAAGTGATGGTCGCTATCGCGGCATGCCCTCCATTAAGACTTTTGTACAGAAGCTCGTGCGGTGTATTGATGGCGAACGTATGGCAGATAACCATCAAGAAGTTGGCTGGAAGGCCAGTTGATTTCGGAAAGAGGGTTGTGTGGAGAGATTTAAGCGAAGAAACGAAGGGGTGTAAGAAGGCATAAGGGGCGTCATAAGTCATTGCAGTAGAGTAAGTTAAGCTAGAGATTCGAAATCCATTGAGCGCTAAATGTATTGACGCTTATAATGGATGCAAGCATTCTCTGAACGCTTCCTTGCTACAAGTAAAACAAAGTTTGGGTTTCTCGTTTATAAGAAGATGATGATCAAAGGTTGTAGGGTGTGGTTTACGGGCAGTGTTCAGGGTGTCGGTTTTCGTTATTCAACCCGGCAAATTGCGAAGACATTCGAAGTCAGTGGATACGTGAAAAATCTTGCTGACGGTCGTGTCGAGCTGATTGCGGAAGGTGTTTCGGAGGAATTAGATCGCTTTTTGGATGCGGTCCAAAGAAGGTTCCGGTCTCATATTTTAGATAGTAACATCAGTGAATTTCCTGTTACAAACCAATATTCTGATTTCTCGATCCGTTATGGTTGAGTGAACGTATATAAGAACAGATTGTTGTCTTACGATGTTTTCGATTGTTTGAGTTAACTTGCCATGAAAAAGACCATTACCATTGCACGTGCCACCGCGAAAGAGGCCATGCGGCAGCCTGTTTTCTTTGTGCTGCTTTTTGTGGCGATTGCGATGCTTCTTATTTTTCCGTTGGTTCCCTATAACACCTTTGGCGAAGATGTCAAAATGGTGAAAGATACAGGGCTACAGGCAATTCTGATTTCTTCCCTGCTGATGGCGCTGTTGACCGCAAGTTCTGGTATTGCTGACGAGATTGAAGGTCGCACTGCAATTACGCTGTTGTCTAAGCCGGTCAATAGACGCCAATTCATTGTGGGCAAATTTGTGGGTATACTTTTAGTTGTATTAACCATGTTTCTTGTTCTGGGCGCTTTGTTCTGTTTGGTGATCATCTATAAGGTTGGCTATGATGCGCGAGAAAGTGCGCGCGTCCCACCACCCTACCTGGCTCGGTTGCCAGAAGTTTATCAGATCCTGCCTGGGCTGGTTCTGGCTTACTTTGAAGTGATTGTTATAGGGTCGGTAAGCGTTGCTATTTCCACACGCCTCCCGATGCTGGTCAACCTCGTTGTTTGTCTGGCCCTGTTTGTTTTGGGACACCTGACTCCCATTCTTGTTCAAGTTTCAGAAGGGCAGTTTGAGGCGGTTGGATTTATGGCAAAACTTTTTGCTACGATTTTCCCTCAGCTGGAAGTTTTCAATGTGCATAACAGCATTGCAACGGGGCTTATGATACCAGCGGATTACTTATTCATGGGCTTTTTATACTGTGTTCTCTATTGTGTATTGGCGTTGTTGGGGGCTTTTATACTGTTTGAAGATCGCGATCTGGCATGATGAATCGTGACGGATTGTTGCGTGTGAACCAGTTACCCTTGGATTCCGCTTGTGACTACGAGACGGATTTGGGTAAAACGAAGGATGATGTGAAGCGGATATAACCAGCAGTGTCTCTTTGGTTGGGGAGGAAAAAATGGTCCGCATCAAGAGCATAGCCGCAGGGCTGGTTGCGTTAGTTATTGTTTTGGGATCGACTTACGAAACCATGGGGCAGAAGCGTAGCCGTTCCAGCGATCGGGGGCGGAGTGCATCGCGCAAGGACCGTTCCGCCAGTCGTAGTTCACGCTCCTCTCGACGTGCTTCACGCAGAAGAGATCGTTCATCCAGTCGCAGCTCCAGAGCGTCGCGCAGTAGCTCTCGCAAGGACCGTTCCGCTAGTCGCGGTTCCAGTGCGTCGCGCAGTAGCTCTCGCAAGGACCGTTCATCCAGTCGCGGTTCCAGTGCGTCGCGCAGTAGCTCTCGTAAGGACCGTTCATCCAGTCGCAGCTCCAGAGCGTCGCGCAGTAGCTCTCGCAAGGACCGTTCATCCAGTCGCAGCTCCAGTGCGTCGCGCAGTAGTTCTCGC
>CAXEIY010000243.1:0-8778 GCA_963996245.1 uncultured Planctomycetia bacterium
AATACCCGTAACCATCCATCCGCCACTGAAGGCCCACATGACACTCATCATTACGAGCGTGAACATACCGATCATGGATTCCGGTGCCGATGATAGCTGCGGCGTAGCGATGAACTTATCCAGGGTAAACGATTCATTATCCGCAAACAAAAGCGTAAAGGGGAGTATCGCAATACTGACCAGTATCAGGACTTTTATAACGGTGGTAATACTCTGAACCATGCCTCCCCAGACCACCCCCAGACAATTGATCACGGTAAGCAGAGTGATCATGGAAAGTACAATGACGACGGTTTGCGTTGTAGAAAACTCCTGGCCAATAAGTTTGCTCAGTGTCATGGTGAAAAATACAGCCAGAGCCGAATTGGCGGATGACTGAAAAAACACCGATTCATTCCAACCTGACAGGAATGCAGGAATCCGCCCGTAGGCCTGACGAATATAGACATACGGTCCACCTGATAGCGGCATCATCAATGCTAACTCAGCCATACAAATTCCACCCATGAGGGTGATAAAGCCACCCATAATCCAACCGACCAGAATGAGTGGAACAGAGTTGCTGGCCATTGCGTTAGCCGCGGGTTTGGCAAAAATACCCGAGCCGATCACCGCCCCCACAACCATGGCCATCGCAGCCCCTTTTCCCAGTGACGTTGAGAGTGTCACAGCAGGTTTATTCTGACTGTTATTTACAGAAGCGTTGTCTGTCATCGTAACCTGATCCAATAGGGGCATCTCGTACAGAGGACTCTGTTTATAACACATCACACCTATTCAGGGTGAACACGTCTCCACCTATTTATTTTTTAATTCACCTCCACCAGGAACACCTGTCACGTCCTGTTTTTATGTCGCCCCATCATAATGCCATTGCCTGTTGAAATCTTTTTTTGCACGAAGGCTATCGGATCCTAGCACGTAGTAATATACCTGTCTTTACTCCCCAGACATCGACCAAACCATTTCGATCAGGCCAGTCATACAAGCACCGGTTATGATCAAAATCAAATGCATTGATATCTGTTAGATTTAGAGCATTCTTTGGTACGAACTCGTACAGCAGCGTTTATTGCCCACTACCCTCTGGCTTGTTACATTACAGTCATGCGCAGAGGAATTGCTGTCTCACCAGGCGTTGCTGTAGGTACCGCCTACTGTGTCGATGAAGTTATCGGTCAGCTGGAACCACACGAACTGAACAGTGTGGAAGCTGCCGATGAACTTGCACGGCTCGATCAGGCCTGGACGGCAACTGACGAGGATCTGCGGGCCATGCACGCAAAAGTTTCTACCCAGGTCGGTGAACAGGAAGCGGCTATCTTTCAGACCCATCAAGCGATCCTGCATGATTCGACGTTCATTCAGAAAGTACGGAACTGGATCACAAAAGAAAATCTCAGTTCACGTGCTGCCATGCACCATGTCATGAACGAATATACGTCTCTGTTTGCCCGAATTAAAGACGACTACCTGAAAGAACGTCTGGCTGATGTTCGTGATGTCATTTCACGCATCAGTACCCACCTGCTCAATCTCAACGCGATCGATGAAGTCCAGCCGGATGGCCCGGTTATTTTAGTCGGACGTGAATTGCTCCCTTCCCAGGCCCTCGCTTTTGGACAAATCGATGTTCGAGGTATCGTAACGGAAACGGGAGGTAATACTAGTCACGCCGCCATTCTCGCGCGCAGTCGCGGAATACCTGCGGTGTCCGGAATACGTGGAATTCTACATGAAATCAGTACGGGAGACACCGTAGCTGTTGATGGTCGTGAAGGCCATGTTATCGTCAACCCTGGAACCGAAGTAGAGACCGCCTACAGGAAACTTCAAAGAGAATTTGTTCACCTCCGTCACGAACTGGTTGAAAATCGCGATCACCCAGCTATCAGTAAAGATGGCGTAGAGATTGAACTGATGGCTAATATTAACAATGTAGCTGATGCAGAATCCGCCAATCTCATGGGCGCCAACGGCGTTGGATTATTTCGAACGGAATATCTCTTTCTGACCCATCCAACTGTACCGGATGAAGAGGAACAATTAGCAGCCTATATAGAGGCTATCCAGGCAAGTCCAAACCAGCGAGTAACCATCCGTACTCTGGATCTTGGCGGTGACAAAACGGTTCCTTATCTTGGACACCAAACGCATCACGATGCAAATCCCTTTATGGGGTGGCGAAGCATCCGTCTAAGTTTTGAACATCCCGAATTTTTCCAGCGTCAGATAAGGGCTATTTTACGAGCTGGTTGCCATGGTGACGTTCGAATCCTGTTCCCTATGATTACTACGCTGGAAGAAGTTCGCCGAGTGAAGCGACTGGTCAAACGATCCAAAGAGCAACTTGACCGAGAAGGAATCCCTTACAAAAAAAGCGTGCCACTAGGACTGATGCTTGAAGTTCCTGCGGCCGCGATTGTCATCAAACACCTGATTGGTGCTGTCGACTTTGTTTCCATTGGTTCCAACGATCTCGTGCAATATCTCATGGCTGCCGATCGAGATAACCCCAAAGTAGCACACCTTTGTGAACCGTTAAGTCCCCCGGTCCTTGCGGTCCTGCAAACCGTGATTTCAACCTGTAACGAAGCCGGTATTCCTGTCACCCTCTGTGGCGAAATGGCAGGCCGTCCACGCGCATTCCTCCTACTTTTTGCAATGGGGTTACGGCAAGTCAGTATGAGTCCGGCCTTTATTCCGTTAATCAAAGAACTCCTTGACCAAATTACTCTTGAACAGGCAACCTCACTTCTTGATCACGTCATGCAAATGAAGACCTCAGGCAATATCCAGCTGTATCTCTCAAGGGAACTGGCACGCATGTGCCCCAATCTCACGATGATGGATTCTGCCTGATTTCCAACACTCCGTCAGACCCGTTTTTTCAACCGCGGTGAAGTCTCCGAAACCATTGGCGTGGGAGTAATGAATTCCCTCGCTTTTTGATTGTGTCAATCAAGACGGCTCCCAGAATCACCATTCCAAGCACCACTCTCTGCGTGTAACTTTCGACACCCGTCAGATTCATTCCGTTCTGGATCACAGCAATGATAAAGGCACCAATGAGCGTTCCAAGTACTTTCCCTTCCCCCCCGGCCAGGCTGGTTCCACCAACGACCACCGCAGCAATCACGAACAACTCATGTGTCTCGCCGTACTTGGGATCACCGCTGTTCAGAAGAGATGCGGTCACAATTCCTCCCAATCCAGCCAGAGCACCGCACAAGGTATAGACGAGCAACAGTATGCGCTTAACCGGTACTCCCGAAAGTCGTGCCGCTTCTACATTACCACCAACGGCATAAATATATCGCCCCAGTACCGTGCGCGTCATTACCCCATGTGCCAGCACGTAAAGTGCCAACATTAACACTACTGCGTTGGGAATTCCCAAAATATCAGCCCCGCGTCCCAACCACATAAAAGATGGTGGGGCCGCATTAATCGACTCACCACGTGCCAGGATAAAAGCCAAGCCACGTGCTACCTGCATCATTCCAAGGGTTACAATGAAAGGCGGAATGGCAAATTGCGTCACCATAACCCCGGAAAACACACCCAGCAGCGCACATACCACCACTCCTGCCAGAGAACACAGGAACATCCCTGTTGCAGTAGCCTGCTGCGCTCCAGCATAATCTCGCATCAGAAGCATGGTCACAACAGCCGACAGCGCAATCAGACTGCCCGAAGACAAATCAATTCCCCCGGTTATGATCACCAGAGTCATCCCGATTGCAATGATCGCTATCACCACAATCTGATTAGCCACATTCAGCAAATTGTCTGTTTTCAGAAAAGTCGGCCAATGATAACTAGCGGGTACTACGACACGTGGTGTTCCCAGAGAAGGGAATTTCGTATCGAGATTCTGCAGTACAGCCCAAGCCTGTGTTACATGATTAACCGCGATTACATCAAGCGATTCTCCCCGTTTCACCAAACCCTCAATCGCCCGTCTTGCATCCACTGGCTGTCCGTTGACCACGTCAACATGCCTGACTCGAGCTTCCAGAAGGGACGTTAACGTCTGCGAAAAATCCCGGTCCTCCTGGCTGGTTCGAGCAACAATAAGTACGGTTTCTTCCTCGGACTCCTCGTTCAACAATTGATCTGCCAGTAATCGGGCTGCCCGTTGTCCACTGGGATATTGTTCGTTCCACGTAGCGTAGCTGTAATACCCACACAATCCCAGTAACACGACGATCATTCCGTAATCAGCTAAATAAACCGATACGGTATCCCTCAACCAAGAGCGTTTCTCCATCCTCCTGAACTCTTTCTTTTATTTGTTTGGATTACTGTTTTTCCGATGAAGCGTCCCCACCTACGGCTAACCGCAGGATGTCTTCTTGCGTTACCTGTGAAACCGAGTCAAATTCTCCGGCAATATGTCCGTCACGCATAACGAAAATACGATCCGACATACCCAGAATTTCCGGCAATTCTGAACTGATCATGAGAATCGCTTTTCCTTCCGATGCCAGTTTCCCAATCAGCACATAAATCTCATATTTGGCGCCGACGTCAATACCACGCGTCGGTTCATCAAAAATAATCACTTCCGAATCGGCTTGAATCCACTTGGCCAACACCACTTTCTGCTGGTTTCCGCCCGACAGTGTTTCTGTCACTTGTTCCAGATGACTCAGTTTAATTCGTAAATCCTTAACATAACGTTCGAATGAGGTACGTTCCTGACGACTCCGCATCATACCGAAGCGCGAAAATCGTCGAACATTCGGCAGAGAAAAATTTTCGCGAGAGGTCTGCTTCAGAACCAGTCCTTCGGATTTTCGATCTTCCGTTAACAAGCAGATTCCTTCACGAATTGCATCCCTGGGATTGCTCAGTCGTAATGGTTTCCCGTCCAGCACAATACTCCCCGAGTCCGGTGTATCCGCTCCAAAAAGCAAACGCGCCGTCTCGGTACGTCCCGATCCAACCAGGCCAGTAAGTCCCACAACTTCACCAGCTCGCACAGAAAAGCTCACCTCGCGAACCCGAGCTCCACGAGACAATCCCCGTACCACAAGCCGCTCAGCTCCAATCGCAACCTTTCGTTCTGGAAATTCATTTTCCAACTTGCGACCGACCATCATTTCGATCAACTGATCCCTGGTCACTTCATCGATGTCACGCGTTGCGACATGCTTACCATCGCGGAGAACCATCACCCGGTCAGCCAAACCAAAAACTTCATCCAACCGATGGCTGATATATACAATTCCAATACCCTGTTCACGCAACTCTGATATCATTCCAAGAAGTCGCGTGACTTCCTGATCGGTCAGAGTCGCACTGGGCTCATCCATGACAAGAATGCGTGCTCCCAGCGAAAGCGCCTTGGCAATCTCCACCACCTGTTGCTGTGCTATGGTCAAGCGACGACAGATCGTTTCCGGATCAATTTTCACTCCGATCTTGTCAAATAATTCCATGCACTGACGATGTTCCCAGCGGCGTCGGATCAGTCCTCCATGTGTTCTCTCCTGACCGAGAAAAATATTTTCCCGCGCACTCAAAAAGGGAACGAGATTGAATTCCTGATAGATGACGGCAATTCCAGAGGCCAGTGCATCCTGCGGTCGCGTAATAATCGTACTCTTACCCTGAATGGAAATATCACCGGAATCCGGTTGATGGGCGCCACTGAGAATTTTGATCAGCGTACTTTTACCCGCACCATTTTCCCCGACCAGAGCCAATACTTCTCCCGCTTCAAGATGTAGATCAATTTCCCGTAAAGCCTGAACACCGGGAAATGATTTGCTCATCCCTCGCATCGACAGCAAAGGAGCATTCTGACTGCCTGGTACGGTGTCCATCGCTGGGTCATCAGGCAGAACCATGATCTTGAAAAATCCATTAATGAAAACGGTTGTGACCAGGACACCTCATGCACGCAACTGGCTGACGGCTGCCTAATTCAGTTCTGGATCACTCATGGCATCTGATTGGCGGTACAAACTTGTTGGAATCAGATCTTCTTTAGCCACTTCTTCTCCAGCGAAATATCGCACTATAGCCTGAACGGTTCGTACCCCTATCTGATCTGGATGCTGCACCGGATCCGCATATATTTTTCCTTCCTTGATCGCCTGCTTGCCTTCCGGTTGACCATCAAATGCAACGATCACTACCTGCTCTTCCTTACCCGCTTTCTCCAGTGCCGCCCGTGCACCGAGAGCAGAGGGATCGTTAATCGCAAAGATCCCGGCTAAATCCGGAAAACTCTGTAACGCATCTTCTGCAGCTCGATACCCCTTATCTTTTGCTCCTCCACCGTCAAGCTCAGTGACAACCTCAATGGTGCCCTCTTCATGAGTTTCATTGTACTGCGTCACCACTTCTTTGAATCCTTTAACGCGTAAGATGCAGGACTCCGCTGGCTTGAAATCCAGAATAGCCACCTTACCACCATTTCCACCGAGCGCTTCGATCATCGCTTCACCGGCCTGTTTTCCCCCACCATAGTTGTCCGATGCAATGTGGCTCACGACCACTGCATCCTCCGCCAGACACGCAAGATCTGCAGTAAAAACAGGTACCCCAGCAGCATTTGCTTCCTGAATCGCCGGTCCAATGGCACGGGCATCACAAGGGCACAGGACAATTGCATTCACCTTACTGACAATATAGTCACTGATCTGATTCTGCTGCCGTGTCACATCAAACTCACCACTTTGCACCACCACATCATAACCGTGTTTCGCAGCTTCCTCGGTAATGGAATCGGCAATTACCTGGAAAAACGGGTTGGTCATAGTTAACACAGAAACGCCAATCGTTTTGGATGAAACCGACTGGCTTTGTTGCGTGTCGGAAGATCCGGCTGAAGGTGTCTGCTCTGAACTGCATCCTGCCAGAAGGGTCCAGCTGACGATTGTGACCAAGGTCTGTTTTATGCGTTTCATCTCGATCTCACTTTTCTCGTAATGATGGGAATCGATTCCCCGAAATAATGCGAATCAGAAATGATTCTACCGTAGATATGGACAAGGGAAAGGTGATTCGAAAAAGCCGTACCCGTTTGTATCTGATGGAATCGGAGCTTGTTAACAGAAAATGCAACCGCCAGTACCATTAAACACTCGAAATATTCACCTTTTGGAAGCCCCTGCAGCCATACTTATTCCATGATTTTGTTCAGACCACCAGACAGAAGTCTGAAAATATCGCCACGGAGCGCAAAAAATACGGATGGCCTTTGAGGGCCATCCGTATGATCACACTTTTGCTTTTTTATTATAGGACTCAGGGTGCCAGCGGTTTATTCCGGGAATTTTGTTTGAAAAACAGGAATCCACCCGTACTTCCACCACCGATGTCATCGGTATTGTAAATGAACTCCGCATCCAATGACTTCTCAATCCGCAATTTGGCATCGCTCAAGTGTGCCTTGGAATAGGCATCTATTCGCGAATCACCCACGTGTTCCAGCACCTTTTCTATCTTTGCTTTGATCTGAGTCAGATGTGTCGTGGACAGATTGGCAATCGGCTTCTGTGCCACGGCAAATCCGGAACTCGACATGCTTAAATCAATCAGACGATCCAGGTGTTCTCGCTGTAAGTTACGTCGTATACTTGAAATCAGCGGCTTGCGTGCCGTGTAATCAGCAGTCGATTCGTTATCCAGTTCTGACCATATCGTATTGGTAAGCGTATCGAGCATTTCCGGCAGAGTCAGAACATCGTTATCACTGGGAACCCGAAATTCATTGTCATAAATACGGTCCAGTTTGGATGGATTCAACAAGCGTGTCAGCAGCGATGACTGAATACCGATAATGCGGTCATGAACCGCCCAGGTCGACTCTTCCATCAGGCTGATGAAACCATTGGTATCAAGCCATTTGTCCACGGTCATATGTTTCAGCAACTCCGGTGTCAGACCGTAGGATTCATCTCTGAAAATATTATGAATGATGAAGGTCAGTGCTTCGCGCTGGCGATCCGCAGGAACCACCTCAATCGGAGCACGCCCATTTTTGTCTCCTTTTCGGTCCCGATGAACAAACGCGCCACCCACCCAATCGGACATCATAACTGCAGAATGCAACTGCAGAAAAAGAGAAAGTTCATATCCATGACGTGCCCGGGCCCAGCTTTCGCCTTTTCGAACAAACTGACTCAACAGGTGTTTACGAATGTAACCTGCGAGATGGATCTGGTTGTTGGCATAAGCCAGCGGATCCGATGAAAAATCAAAAGGACTGGCCAGCGGGTCGGAACCAAAGGTATCTTCATCGGTTGCATACTGCAGTTCCGGATCGGCAACACGCGAGAGTATCGGAGCCAGATTGCGATCAAATGTGTATCCGTATTCAATGGCCCATATATCATAGGGCCCCAGTCCGGTCATCGCATAATCACCCTGACCAACACCTGCCTCCACATTGATGTTTATAGGCAGGTAATCCATTACAGAGTTCGCAATCGTTTTAGACTCTTTATGCTTCTCACTGTTCACTTCTTCGTACGTGTAAGAACTGGATCCCTTAAAATTGTGTCGCAATCCAAGCGTGTGCCCGACTTCATGAGCGACCATGTCCGCAAGCAGCGGGCCAATGAAGGACTCGGGGATTCCATCGATCATGTCACCGCTGAAAACTCTGGGCTTGGGCTTTGGTTTTTTCTTGTCTTCTTCTTTCTTCTCTTCACCTTCCTTGGGTTCTTCTTTCTTTTCTTCACCTTCCTTGGATTCTTCTTTCTTTGCTTCACCTTCCTTGGGTTCTTCTTTCTTTTCTTCACCTTCCTTGGGTTCTTC
>CAXEIY010000244.1:0-2881 GCA_963996245.1 uncultured Planctomycetia bacterium
CCGCTTTCAATCATCCATTACATGGCGCCGCAAACGTCACGGATAAAGCTTGGTCCCGCAGTCATTGTCGCCCCTTTGTATGAACCGATGAGATTGATTGAGGACATTTCGGTTGCCGACGTCCTTAGCGATGGACGCCTGGTTCTTGGATTTGGCAGTGGCTATCAACAGTACGAGTTTCACAAGTTTGGTGTGAACCTCAAGGACTCAAAAAAGATCTTCAACGAAACTCTGGAGCTTATTGAACGCTTCATGAGCGGTTCCGAGGCGATCGAATATGATGGGGAGTTTATTCAAGCTCCCGAAACACATTTTATCGTGCGACCGTTACAAGATCGATTTGACACCTATATCGCGGGACAAGTTTTTGAAACAGACCTACAGGTTCGGATGGCACATAAAGGCTACACTCCTTTCGTGACCACGGGATGGTCTACTGTGGAACAAATTGCATCTACCCGTCAGAAAATCATTGAGGCCTATGGTCTCGCAGACATTCAACGCGATCCAGTTCCTTTTGCCATACAGGTTAATGTGCATGTTTGTGACTCAGACAGTGAAGCATTAGAAGCGGCGGACAACGTTCGTTATGTGCGCCGAATTGCGAATTCAATGCGTGAGCAGTACGCGGAACTGGATGGTGCTTATCTGATAGAAGCTCCCGCTAAGGGAGAAGTAGCACTAGAAGAAATTGTGACAAATACACTCATAGGATCTCCTGAGAAAATAGCGGAACAACTCGCTGAACGGATCAAAATCCTAAAGCCGACCCATTTCAATACATTCCAGGCACCGGGCGCACTTCCTCACAACCGCGTTATGCGCTCTATTGAACGTTTCATGACCGAGGTCGTACCACTTGTAGAAGCAGAACTTGGTCCTTTAGAAGAATATGGTGTTCGGTCTGAGGAGCGGACTGCATTAAGCGCTTAAAAGAATTTGCCGGGTCGTTTGCCAGCACCTGCAGCGAAACTCGAGGGACTCTGACTGAGTTCTACGGATACGTATTTCAATTGCCACCGCAAGAAACACAGAAATAAGGATACTTAACCGTGTTGATTAAAATAAAAGAAGATCAGTCGCTGTCACTCGAAGAAGAATATAACTTTAAAGCGTTCTGCATCCGCACAGAAAATCCAAACACTGACCTCTCGCCGTTAGAGAAGATTACGGAGAGAATTGAAGATGGTAACTACTGGTTGGATGCCCAAGGCGTTATCGATTTATCAAGCAAATCCGAAAATAAAGAATGGCTAGGCCAGTTCTGGAGCATGCTAAAGGGGGCTGAGCCGTACGGATTTGCTGACTTCAAAGCCCAGTTGATTCGGGCACATATCGAGTATGACGTGTCCGAATAACGTCGGCTATGCAGTACAAAAGACCGCCCTCCCGAGTAGGTTCGTTCCTTATGCCGATGCACAGCACCACAGTTCATCACCAACAATCTAACTAACGAGAAGTGTCGTCGTGCTGCATGTAGGAGCGAAAAAAATAAAACTGTTTCTGGTTTGACGCCTATTTCCTGCTGAATGCTTCCAATTCAACTGTATCAATAGATAGTGACTCCTTACGGATTCTTTCTGTTCCTGTCATCGGAAACTCATCAATAATCACGATATAGGTGGGCACCTGAAAATCAGGAAGCCGCTCCAAACACCAGTTGTGAACAGCAGCGACCGGGGATTCTACGGGCATAAATTCCGTCAACTTGACAAACAATTTAATTGCTTCGTCCCCGAGTTCGTCCGGAACGCCAATCGCTGCTGCTTGTTCTACAAATTTCAGTTGTTCCACAACACGCTCGATTTCCCAGGCTGAGATATTTTCACCGCGACGTCGGATACTGTCTTTTATCCTCCCAGAATAATAGAGATAACCTGATTGATCAAAATATCCAAGGTCCCCAGTAAAAAACCACCCGTCACGAATCGCTGACGAGGTTGCTTCCTCATTTCTGAAATACCCTGGTGTCAACAGACCTTCCTCTAATTCTTTAACCACAATCTCCCCTTTTTCATTGACACCCTTATTGACCCCTTCGGCATCGACGATACGCACATCAAAATATGGCGCTGGTTTGCCCACAGACCCGATATGCCCCTGCTCGTTAATGCTGGTCAGGCTCGATGCTTCCGTCATCCCATAGTTTTCTCTCACTTCGACATTAAAACGTCTCTGAAACTCAGAGGCTATCGTAGATGGTGCTCCCCCACCCCAGGCGACTCGACACGTGTGACATGTATCCGTTGTACTCTTCTCCTGTCGAAGCAACATTTGCAATATTCCGCCCAGAAAATGTATCTGTGTGGCTCTTGATTCACGGACTTGGTCCCAAAACTGACTGACACTAAACCGACCAACTATCGCAAGTTCGACACCGATGTCCAGAGCCACTGGCAGCAACTGTAATGCGCCGATGTGGTACAGCGGTTCCCAGACAAGGAAAACATCCCCCAACCTGGCATCCGACGCCTTTCCGCATGCGAATGCCGCTGTCCGAAGCATTTTATCCGTCACCATGACTCCCTTTGGCGGGCCCGTGGTACCCGAGGTATACATGATGAAAAGGACGTCTCTAGCACTCCGGATCACAGGCTCAACGTTTTTATAGTTACGCTGGGGATTCGGAGTCAAATCTGGCCATAGAAAACCGTGCTCTCGACAATGTTCAACGAAGACGGATTTATCAAACGGGTGATTTGCGGACAATAGATGTTCCATATACTCCTGTTCAGCAATCACAATCTTGGGTTCTGAATGCCGGATCAGATACGATAGACTGTCATGTCGCAATCGCGTATTCACCGGTACCTGAACTGCACCAATCCAAAGCAACGCAAAGAAGAGAACCAGATTATCCAGGTGGTTATCCAGCATGACA
>CAXEIY010000245.1:0-38479 GCA_963996245.1 uncultured Planctomycetia bacterium
AGAAGCGAAATCCTTCCAGAGTGTTTGCCATTCGTTGTTTTGGTATCCAGCGAGTCCGATTTTGGCAAGCCAGATGGTTGACGACGCTACCTTAGCGATTTGGCGGTCTGGTTCATCGGGCGATTTGGAACGGGGCTGAAGCGTTTTTCGATCGTACCAGTCATCGAGTTCGCCAAGTGCTGCAGTAATAGGTACTTGTCCCTTCAATCGTTCAATGATCCGCTTACGTTCTGTGATATGGACAGCTCCAAGTGATCCGAGTCCAGGCTCTTTCAGATCAACTATATCGACTCCGCCAGAAATGGCAGCTTTTGCTTCAGAGAGGTTGCGTACACTGACGAGTAACTGTGTTTGCTTCATAGGATGATCGTACAGAGGGTCAGGAAAAGGTAAAGAAGGCTTAGAGTAATCATGAATGGAGTGTATAAACAAAATACAATTGAAGCAGGTTAGTTGCCAGTATTCTGATGTTTGAATCAGTAAATGTGCTTTCTCTTTGCGAGTTGAAATCTCCAATCTATAATTTGTTTTGTCAAAGTATCAAGATTCGTTGGAGAAATGCATGTCCGGGTCCGTTCGAATTGGGGCGGTCGCCTATCTGAATTCGAAACCGTTGATAGAGGGAATCGAGCAACTTGCGCCGCAATGCAAGTTGAGCCTTGCTGTGCCCAGCCAACTTGCAGATCAACTGGCGAGTGATCAGCTGGACATCGCGTTGATTCCAGTGATTGAATATTTTCGAAACCCACACTATCAACTGGTTTCAGATGCGTGTGTGAGTTGCCGCGGGCCCGTACGTAGCGTAAAGCTTTTTAGTCGAGTGCCCATTGAAAATATATCCAGCTTAGCATTGGATGTCGGTTCACGAACCAGTGTTGGACTCGTAAGATTACTTTTGTTGCAGCGGTATGGCGTACAGCCTCGGGAATGTGGTCTGCCGATGGATGCGCAACCTGACACGATGGATGCAGATGCCGTACTGCTTATCGGAGATCGCGCTATGCAGTCTCCTCCCGGTAAATGGAAGGTGATTTGGGATCTGGGAGAGGAGTGGACGCGTTGGACAAAACTCCCTTTCGTTTTTGCAGTTTGGGTTGCGAGGCCGGGAATCGATCTGGAATCGATGGGCCGGACGCTTTCAAAAATCCGTGACCATGGAGTCCGAAAGATTGAATCGATTGCAGAAAAAGAAGGTCCTTTACTGGGACTCAGTGTTGCCGAATGCTGTCATTATCTGTCGGTTCATTTGCAATATCATCTGCATTCTCAAGAACGGGAAGGCTTGTTACTGTTTGAGACAAAACTGGAAGAAGCGGATCTTCTTGAACCGAATACAGCAACGGTTGCGAGGTCCAGCGTGTCCCTTTGAGGAAGCTCTTGCAATAATAAAGTGAGTGGAGATCATCGAGTTGGGAATGACAGGTTCGCCATGTGAACGATTCATGACAGGAAGTTAAGACCATGCGTTGCTCCTGGAAAGTAACGCCAAGCGTGGAAAGGTTTGCGAGATTTAAGACAATGAGCGATGTGAATCATATTTTGAGTAGAGCGGTTCAAGGGGAGCGTATCAGTTGTGAAGAGGCGCTCTGTTTGTTTGAATCAGATGACCTGATTGCTATAGGGCAGGCCGCCAAGGCGATTACCGATCGCAGGCATCCAGAGCGGTATCGGACATACAATATCGACAGAAATATCAACTATACCAATGTCTGTGCAGCTACCTGCGATTTCTGTGCGTTTTATCGTCGCAGTAATGACACGGATGCATATGTGTTAGACCGCAGTGTTCTGATGGAAAAAATTCAAGAGACAGTTGAGCTTGGAGGAGATCAGATACTTATGCAGGGAGGGCTGCATCCGACCTTGAAACTGGAGTGGTACGAGGACTTGTTACAGGAAATCAAACTTCGTTTTCCTGAACTGAACGTACACGGTTTCAGTCCTCCAGAGATTTTTCATTTCACCAAAGTGTCAAAACAATCTCTGCGTGAGGTTCTGGTTCGTCTCAAAGATGCTGGCTTGGGAAGTTTGCCTGGGGGAGGGGCTGAAATTTTAGTAGATAGGGTTCGTAAAGTCATGACACGTGGAAAAGTTATGACCGATGATTGGCTTGAAGTAAATCGTGTCTGGCACGAATTGGATGGACGGTCTACCGCGACAATGATGTTTGGGCATGTTGAGACCTTGGCAGAGCGAGTGGAACACCTTAAACGGCTGCGACAGTTACAAGATGAAACAGGTGGTTTTACAGCTTACATATGTTGGACATTCCAACCCGAGCACACAGAGATGGAAAATATTCAAGCATCCGGCGCGTTTGAATACTTAAAGACACAGGCTATTTCCAGGATTTATCTCGATAATTTTTCTAATGTTCAGTCATCATGGGTAACTCAAGGTAAAAAGGTAGGACAGCTAGCGTTGTCGTTTGGCGCCAATGACATGGGAAGTCTCATGATTGAGGAAAACGTTGTAGCTTCCGCTGGTACCGTTTTTTACCTATCTCTTGAAGAGATCAGGCAGGTGATTCGAGAATGTGGTTACGTTCCTCGACAACGGAATGTGTTTTATGAATACATTGATTCTGAACCTGTAGATACGATGTCGGTATCCGTTCATAACTAATAGGATTTTCGCGTTTCATAAAACAACGAGCCTTTTGGTAATCTTGGATATGAAGTGCCAGTTTTAGTTTGGTGTCCCACTAAGATGTCGTCTTTCAGAGCTGGGACAACGGTGGGATTTGTGTGTTTTGAAACAGGGCTGTGGGACCTCATGCCAGGTAATCGTTGCCATGTTTTATTTCGGCCCATCGACTGCTTGGGAACTAAGAGTAGGAATGCTGTGTGCTTTTTTCATAGAAAATGGAAAGAGTAGGGCGTCTTACGTGTGTCAGGTTCATTATGTCATCCGATACAACTGTATTTAAATCACGCTATGTATTTCCCGTTGATCAGGTACCCTTATCTCCTGGATTTATTTCGGTACGTGATGGCGTTATAGAAAAAATAGATTCAACCGTGTGTTCAGAAGTGAATTGGGATTTCGGCAATGCCGCTATTTTACCGGGGTTGGTTAATGGGCATACGCATCTCGATTTGTGTGATTTGCATGGTAAGCTTCCAGCGCCAAGCAGTTTAACGGACTGGTTGCGCAACATTGTTGAGTTTCGTAAGCACCAGACGCAACAGCAGGTAGTGGATGCCGTTCAGTTCGGAATATCGCAGTGTATTGAAGCGGGAGTTACGTTAGTAGGGGATATCGCTTCCCAGGGGTTGAGTTGGCCCGTACTAGTGAAGTCGCCGTTGTCGGCTCGCGTTTTTTTTGAATTAATTGGTATGCACAATCAACGCGTTCAGGAGTCAATACGTGATTTGCGATCATGGATCGCAGCGAGTGAGCCAACGTTTCATTGTAGAATGGGAGCCAGTCCTCATGCACCCTATTCAGCGTCACCAGATCTTTACCGGGCTGTAGGTGAGATAGCAAATGAGCAGGAATTGACTGTTTGTACGCATTGGGCTGAGAGTCCTGAGGAGTTGCAATTATTTGAAACAGGTACCGGACCCATGCGCGTTTTTCTCGAAGAACTGAATGCGTGGGATCCTGACTGGTCAGGTGACCAACTCGTACGATTTTCTCAGGTAACGGAATGGATGGCAGCAGAAGAAGTCCTTCTCGTTCATATGAACTACCCATCTCCGGTTACGTTCGAATCACGAGATTCCTGCCATCATAAAAGTGCGATGAAGGATCCAGAGGGGTATGTGTTGGATCGATTGCAAAAGAGTAGTAAAGGAGTCGTTTATTGTCCCCGCACTCATGCATACTTTGGTCATTCACAACATGCTTACAGGGATATGATGCGATCGAACATAAGAGTTTGTCTGGGAACAGACAGTCTTGCGTCAGCTCCGGATTTAAGCATCCTTGAAGAAATGCGGTATCTTCATCGAACCTCCATTGGGCTCTCGAATGTTCAGTTGCTGGAGATGGGGACTATAAACGGTGCTCTGGCTTTGGGATTCGATTCTTTTTTGGGTACTCTTTCAGTTGGAAAACAGGCGGACATGACAGTGATCCCTTTATCCACAGGAGAAACAGCAGATCCACATGATCTGTTGTTTGGCTCTTCAGAAGCTGTTTCTCATACGTTCATTAAGGGGGAATGCGTTTTTCATAAAGGTGATTAATACGAATAAAAATCAGGGTTCCGATACGAATTCAGTGGACGATTCTGAAGATTGAGCCAAGAGATCCTACATTTCCATTCAGGTAGGTTCTGACTATAATAATTCCCAATAAGTTTGGAATGTCCTGTCACGAAAATAAGGGTATACAGGCAATGCCGCTGTTTGAATACACTTGTCAGAGTTGCTCCAGTGAATTTGAATTACTTTTGCGTAATTCGGAGGATCCTCTGTGTCCAGAATGTAACAGTGACCGCTTGAACCGTCACCTCAGCGCAGCTTCAGTCCACGGTGTAATGCCTTCTTCCAGGACTGGGAATTGCAGCGCGGTGCCTACCTGAGTTCCAAGTCCCTGTCGCACTGGTCAGTGCGATTAGTCTCATAAAAGAGCCGTTTGCCCGAACCGCTTTTATGTTTTATGGGATTCCCATTATGTTTGTTGACAATGCTGTAGCCCCACTGACGGCGCTTCGCATGCTGAACGGAATCTGATACCAGAGTCTTGGAACTGGATCACCCGGGCGGGCATATCCGAGCGCGTAACGCTTTTTAAGAGGCGCTTCCAATCCAGTGGTATACGGAATCAGAAATGCCTGGGTTACGAATTGACCGGCAGACCAGAAAGGCTGGAGCAGTCCTAAATGATGTCCGTATCGTTCCAGAGGCATATCGTCAAAATAGAGGGGGAAATGATGATTGCCACTCGGTTTCCAGTTGAATAACTGAGTTTTCCATTTTCGGTCAGTCAGGAAGTCATCTTCCTGGTGTGCGGGCTGCGCTTCTGAAAGATCTTTTCTTTTAATATCGAGTGGAGAGATGCTTTCGATTTTTCTGAATGGATAGAGTGAGTCTGGTGTGGGTGTTTCATTCTGCTGATCCGAATCAGTTAGTGAGGCTTCTTCTGTTTTGTTCAGGTCCGGAGTTCCGAACGTTGAAGTCCTGTTTTCTTTTCCTGTTGGGATTACTTGCAGGTTTTCCGATTGGTTTGTCGCAGCAGTGCCTTGTTTTTTGGAAGGTGAAAGCAATAAAGGGGGAGAGTCATGGAGTTTGTCTGATTTCACTTCCGTACTTTTATTATTCGGAGTAGTAGTGTTGTCTTGGACACTGGAGTGGGTGGTGGCAACGGATGTTTTGACAATGGGAGGGCGGTAGCCTTGTTGTATCGATCGGAGAGATTCTTTGTGAGAGAAACTGGTACTTTCCGATGAGCGCCTGTAGTGTCCGATGTCTGTATGTTCTGAAACCCGGCGTGTATTCGAAATATCTTGGGTGGATTGGGGGCCAAGAAAATCCGAGCCTGATTTGCGCTGGAGGCTGTTTGTTTCCACCCTGACCTTTTCCTGGATCCGTTTACGGTTGCTGCTATTAGGTCGTCGATATCGGCGCTGTTCTTTTGAGTAGGTTGTTGTTTCGGGACGATCATGGTTTCTGGAATATCGTTCCTGATACCGTGATCTGGATTTCCGGATTCGGCTTTCCGAATATGCTCTTCGCTCGGGGCGCGTCACTTGGCGTCTTCGCGTCTGGTTTGGACGGGATCGACGATGGTAAGGAGTAGCGGATTGGCGAGAGGATACGGTACGTTTTGAATATTGAGGAAGAGGAACGAGCTCATGATCGCTGGCCTGGCCAGTGATAGGAATCAGGATAAAAATCGTGAGCAAAACTTTAAGCCAATGTTCATTTCCACCTATGGGTGTTAAGGTTGAGGAACTCGACTGTGTTGTGATCCGGTCGCGTTGAGAAAGTCGCGTATCGGGTTTTGGACAAGTTAATATGGGCACCTTAGCTGTTGTCCCATGATAGGTATTCAGCACTTGAGTAATTTGGTGCTTCTTGGGTGATATTAATGTCATGTGGATGGTTCTCCCGAACCGCTGCAGGTGTGATTTGAATGAATTGAGCGGTTGTTCGTAAGTCATCGATAGTTTTTGCTCCACAATATCCCATGCCGGCTCTGAGTCCACCGACCAGTTGATAGACTGAATCACTCAGAACACCTTTGAAAGGTACTCGGCCTTCTACTCCTTCGGGTACTAACTTGCCTGGACGATCATTCAGATTTTCAAGTTGTGAATAGCGATCAGCAGAACCTTTTACTAACGCGCCAAGGGATCCCATCCCTCGATACACTTTAAAGCTACGACCCTGATAGAGGATCAATTCTCCCGGACTTTCTGCTAATCCCGCAAAAAGGCCCCCTATCATTACCGAATGTGCTCCTGCCGCCAAGGCCTTTGTGATGTCACCAGAATAACGGATTCCCCCATCCGCGATGAGTGGTATGTTCGTATCTAATGTCGCTTGTGACGCGTGAAAAATAGCCGTTAATTGTGGGACTCCCACTCCAGATATCATTCGGGTTGTGCAAATAGATCCAGGTCCAATTCCTACTTTGATGGCATCTGCACCAGCTCGAATAAGATCACGTGCTCCTTCGCGAGTTGCAATATTGCCGGCGATTACATCTATTTCCCATCGTTTCTTTATTTCCCGTACCGTCTCAATCACATTTTTGGAATGACCATGTGCGGAATCCACAACAAGGACATCCACTTCTCGGTCGATCAGGGCCTGTGTTCTGTCATAGTCAAAAACCCCTACAGCCGCCCCCACTCTTAGCCTTCCCCTCCCATCTTTACAGGCCAGGGGAAAACGCCGCATTTTATCAATATCTTTAATAGTAATCAGCCCCTTCAGGCTGTATTGATCGTCAATTAGTAAAAGTTTCTCTACCTTTTTTTCCGTTAAAATCCGTTCAGCTTCTTCTAAGTTCGTATCTTCCGATGCCGTTACAAGGTTCTCTCGTGTCATAACTTGATGTACTTGTTGTTGACTGGAATCAAGGAATCGCAGGTCTCGACGGGTGATAATGCCATGAAGTTTTCCGTTATGAGTAATCGGTACGCCACCAATATTGTGGTGTGACATTATTTCCCTTGCCTGCGCAACGGTGGCATCCGGGGGAAGCGAAATAGGGTCAACAATGACGCCATTTTCACTACGTTTCACACGTTCGACGAGTTCTTGCTGCTGCTCTATGGATAGGTTTTTGTGAATGATCCCCAGCCCACCTTCCTGGGCTAGACCAATCGCGAGCTCGCTTTCGGTGACCGTGTCCATGGGACTGGACACCAGTGGCACATTGATTTGTATGTTTCTGGTAATTCGTGTTGAAACATTGACTTCATTGGGAATGACGTCGCTATATTGAGGTTGAAGTAGAACGTCATCAAAGGTGATACCGCGATCAACAATGCGATCCTGCATGCTAAGGGCCTCCGGAGTAAAAATTGATACCATTATCCCTGTGTGTGAATAATTGACAAGACTTTGACGATTGAAACGATAAAGTCGCTATTTGGTTTGTCCTGTTGAGTCCGCATGGCAGGTGTCAATGAGTTTTACGGAACGGCTATTCACAACACCTATTTTCCTTATTGGGAATTATTCCTGAAGAGGTGTAATGGAACTGTTCGGGACTGGTAATCTCCAGATGTTCAGTCGGAGTGAGTTTCTCACAATCTGACAAGATACAGTGCTGTATTTTAGTAAGAGTAACTTGAAGAAAACGCTTATGTTTGAGAAATAAAGAGGACATGCTCTGATGTCCATGTCCTCTTTATTACTAATTGGACAGCCAGAGCCAGGAGACGGAGAACGTTCCTTTCAGTTACTCAGATAGCTCTTCGAGAGACAGAGGCTTGCTAACATACGGAAAGACTTTGTGATTGCAGAATTGAGGAGGGAGACAAATATCAAATGGATGAGTCTGACGGGCTCTGGGCTGGTATCGACTGATAGATTGTCGTTTAAAGGGGGATAAGAGAATCGTTCAAGGGGCGGGAGCATCGGCGTCGTTTTCCTGTGGATATATGAGAATGCGATCATGGGCGACGAGGATCAAGTCAGGAAGGGTGTCTCCGGTAACATCTGCAATTTGTATTTCTCGAGGCTCCCCACCACCAGCACCGATAGGATTTTGGAAGCTTCGAGCCTCAAATACCTTGAAATTTAAAGCATGTTGCAATGTTCCAGATGGCTGAATCGCGACGATATGTATGGATTGTTTCGCGACATCGATGAGTGCAATATCTAATATGCCATCATGGTTGAGGTCTCCCGTTGCAATATCTGAGAGTCGCGCGCCCTTGAGTGGCGGAGCGTAACTTCCCGATTCACGTAGCACAGGATAGGGGTTTCCCGTGTAGGCGATACCTAGCCTGGAGTGGCCAAACAATAGTTGGTCGTTCTTACCATCGTTATTAAAGTCAGCAATATGCAGCGATTTAAAATTAAGTTGACCGAATTCGAGGTCTTTCCATGGATGGAACAGAGATGATTCGCGTTTAAGGAAATGAAGTTTCCGTTCTGCTGTATCGACGAGTGAGATTTCAGGAGATTCGTTCGCATCCAGGTCGATGATTCCAACGGCAGCTATTTTCGATTGCAGGTGTGGCGCATTGAATTGATTGATTCCTTTCCACCTGTTTCCCTGGTCCCAAATCAGCTTGCGTGCAAAATTTCTCTGAGCTACCAGAAGAGCAGGACCATCCATCTGACCAAAATACAGGCTAGATCGAGAAGCATTTCCTAAGCCAGCAACCGCTCCTGGATTGGACTGTATGGGAACACCCTGATCATTCGTCTGTAAAAATAAAGGTGGTTGATTTGGGCTACTCGGGAAAATGAAAAAGTCGAGTTTTCCGTTGTGATCGGAATCAAATACAAATAAACCCGAAGGTGCTGATTTCAGACCAGTTAAGGAGAGGACGGATTTGGGTCCAAAGGAGAAGGCGTTCCACTGGTCTGAGGATTGTCGTTTCAGGGCACGTAACTCGTACTTATTTCGGTTGCGAACGAGGTAAATAAGTTCCTTGGTTCCATCGGCATCTAGATCCGCCAGTTCAATCGCAAGTGGAGTGTGTAAGGTAGGTAATGGCGATGCAAATGTGATTTGATTATTTTCGAGGTAACTGATTCCAATCGTCCGTTCATTTGTGCTTCCTATGATAAGTTCGTCTTTCCCATCCTTATCAAAGTCAGCGCAGCGGATCATGTTTGAACCGGTAAATGTTGGAAATGTCTGTGCAGCGGCAAGCTGTCCGTTGTCTGATTGTTTAAAAAGTAATAATTGCGCACCTTCTGGGTCCGTTACGATGATTTCAAGTTTTTTGTCACCATTCAGATCGCCATAGACGAGATCGCGTTTGCGACCACTTGACGATGGACCAAAACCAAGGGAAATGAGAGGACCGGTGGGGTGAAGGGGGGTTTGTTGACGGTGATCGAAAGAAAACATTTTGAGACGACCAGATATGTTTTCTATAAGTAATACTTCTGCACCAGGAGTGCTGTCGAGGTTTTCAATGAGAATCGACCGGTAACCGGGAAGTTCGAAACTCCTCTCAGGGCCAAAGCTTTGGTCTTGATTCTGAAACCGTACATGTAGTGGTTGTTTGATATCTTCACTGCTGGTGTACACCAAGTCTTTTCGATGGTCGCCGTTAAGATCCACAATGCGCAGGAGTCTCAATTTTCCACTGGTATTGAAGAGACGAACAGGTGGTTGCAACCGTTCATTCTTTTGAAAGAAAATATACGTGCTGTTTGTCCCCAGCATCACAATATCTGTCAGGCCGTCGGCATTGATATCCTCTGTGTCGAGGGTCCAATTTCCCTGGGAAGTAGCATCTACTGTATGTCGAATCCGTGTGGTCCAACGTCGCGTTTGTGGATCCTGGAGACGTACAATTAATTCTCTAGGTGGAGCTACATAGGCAAAATCGACATGTCCGTCATTATTGAGGTCCCCGCTGATCAAGGAACTGATTTTTCGATTTACGTCAATCTTCACATGTTCCATCCGGATATTATTTTCAATCAGATTTGCCGGATTGGAGGCATTATGGGCTGGGGCTGTGTCGGTAGTGGGATCACGTTGTATCAAGAGGTCAATACGCGAACTACTGTTGTCGAAAACAAAAAGGTCTGTTTTCCCATCCTGATTCAGATCGGATGTTTCCAGGTTCTGAATGCTGGACTCGAGTTTATAGAGTTCCAGCGACTCAAAACCATAGTAATAAGCTAGCGGCGAAGATCCTGTCTGATTGGGCAGGGATACTTTTTCTGGAACAAATTTCGAAGAAGAGATACGTTCAGGATTAGATTGTCCATAGGAAATAGAATTTAGAATGACAAGGACAACGATCAAGAAGATGATACAGCACGACGTTCTATAGCGAACGCATCTGGTGGAGGCGGTCGTGTGATTGCAGTAAGGTGCACAGAGCAGGGCCCAGCGGGGGAAAAACACAGATGCGCCTCCGGGATATTTCGAAGCAACAAAGGTGGCCAGGGTTTTCGTTAAGACTGTCGGGGCAGCGAAGTCAGAGTTCAGACGTGATGACAGCGTCTGCAAAATGAGGCTTCCCTTTCTATTTTACGGTAATCCGACAGATTGCAATGGGATGGATACTTTATCAGTTTTATAGGTGTGAACAAGAGGACGCCAGTCAGAGTTTCTGGTTTTGCGTTTCTGGTGATTGACCCAGCGGGAGCGTGATGCTGAAACGGGTACCTTTGTTGATGGCACTTTCTGCGGTGACGGTTCCCTGATGTGCTTCGATAATTTTCCGAGAGGTGGGGAGTCCTAATCCACTGCCACCGGATGTTGTTGAAAAAAATACTTCAAAGGATTCTTCGAGTGTTTCAGGACTCATGCCACAACCAGTGTCAATGACTTCCAGTTTAACGTGATCTTTTTGAAAATGTGTTTGCAGGGTGAGTTGCCCACCTTGTGGCATCGCTCTTTGGGCGTTAATAATGAGATTCAAAATAGCTTGTTGAAATAGCGGCCGGTCTAACTGAACCCAAGGAAGATCTGTGGCAAGAAAAGTATGGATTTCGATTTGATGCAGTCGAGCCTGAGGAGTGTAAAATGCGACGAGTTCTTCGATGACTTCATTTAAATTTTCAAGTTTGAGGCGCACATCCTTAACGCGTGCGAATCTCAGAAAGTCATCCAGGATCTCTTGTAAATGTTTACATTCTCGCTGGACAGTGCGTATTTTGCTGAGAGCGCGTTTGTCTCGAGGAACTTCAGAATCTTCGAAATCTTCTGCAAGAAGGTCAAGATTCAGATGAATCGTAGATAACGGATTCTTAATCTCATGAGCCAGGCCGCCAGCTAGCCTGGCAATTTCTGTGTACTGCTTGACAAGGCGACTGGTGTTGACTTGCCCATTCATTTCATCGGTGTTGTCGACATCTGAATTCATCGAGCAAATCTCTCAGGATTCCCGATGGCCGCGAGACTGCCGACAGCTCCTGACAAGCAGCACCATCGTCGACTATCGCTGAGGCAAAGGCGCTATGTGCTAACCAATTACAACCACTATGACTCTTCCGAGCTGTCACTCTCAGACGTTTCGGCTTCTTCCGGCATGAGTGCTTTTCGTGAAAGTTTGACTCGATTGTCATTGTCAATAGAAAGCACTTTCACCTGCATCGGATCTCCAACTTTGCAAATCTCGCCCACGGATTTTACAAATCCATTGGCCAGTTCACTGATGTGAACTAACCCATCTTTACCCGGTTGGATTTCTACGAATGCACCAAAATCCTTGACCGACGTGACACGGCCGTTGTAAGTCCTGCCCACTTCGATATCTTCGGTCAGAAGATTGACCTGTTCAAAGGCCTGTTCAGCCCCTTCGGCATCTGGGCACGATACGACGACAGTTCCGTCGTCCGTAACATCGATATTGGCTCCGGATTCTTCTTGGATCCTTCGGATTGTTTTTCCACCTGGCCCGATCAAGAGACCAATTTTTTCGGGGTCAATCTGAAGACGAAGCAATCGAGGAGCATAGGCCGAAGTTTCTTCACGCGGCATTCGGATACATTTGAGCATGGGCTTCAGGATTTCCATGCGTGCATTTTTTGCCTGCTCGAGAGTCTGTTCGATAATGGTTTCACTGATGCCATCGATCTTGAGGTCGAGTTGAATTCCCGTTATTCCTCGCTGTGTTCCGGCAACTTTGAAATCCATATCACCGAAGTGATCCTCTTCCCCCATGATATCAGTAAGCAGGACATATTCTTCACCTTCTTTGACGAGGCCTATGGAAATTCCTGCTACCGGCTGACTCAGTGGAACACCGGCATCCATTAGTGCGAGCGTAGCTCCACACACGCTTGCCATGGAACTGGAACCGTTTGATTCGAGTATCTCGCTGACGACGCGCATGGTGTAAGGAAAGGCTTCGGCATCAGGAACCACCGGCAAGACACTGCGTTCTGCCAAGGCACCATGGCCGATTTCACGCCGTCCAGGCCCTCGGTTGGGTCTGACTTCTCCGACACTGAACGATGGGAAATTATAGTCCAGATAAAACCTTTTGGAGTACTCTTCGATCAGGCCGTCGACCCGTTGCTCGTCTTTACCGGTACCTAGCGTGATGGCAACCAGTGCTTGTGTCTGTCCTCGAGTGAACAGAGCGGAGCCGTGCGTTCTTGGTAATACGCCTACTTCACAACTGATAGCACGCAGATCACCTGGTGTACGGCCGTCTGCACGCACGCCATCTAGGATTTGTCTTCGGATCAATTTCTTTTCAACTGTTTTAAATGCGTTGGCTACTTCTGATGCCGTATAATCACTTTCGGAACCTTCCGGTACCAACTCAGCAATGACCTGTTCCTTGAGTTCAGAGACGGCATTGGAGCGTTCCTGCTTATCCGAATGTTGCCTTCGTTCACGCAAAGCACTTAAGTGGCGTTCTTCGATGATGGCGACAGCAGAACTTTCTTCGGGATTTTCGGGTTGCGCTGAACTGTTTCCAACCTTGTCACACAATTCTGTTTGCATTTCACAGAGCACTTTAATTTGTTCATGTGCAAACAGAATGGCGGCGAGCATTTCTTTTTCGGGCAGTTGATTGGCAAACCCTTCGATCATTAATACCGCTTGTTCAGTCCCGGCAACGATCATATCCAGTTCGGCGTTTAGGAGATCTTCCTGTGTGGGCATAACGATCAACGTGTTGTCTACGGATGCGACACGAACTGCGCCAATCGGGCCTGCGAAAGGGATATCAGGTGAGATACAAAGAGATGCGCTGCTTCCGTTCATGGCTAGAATGTCGGGATCGTTTTGCAGATCTGCTGACAGAACAGAGGCCATTACCTGTACTTCTTCACGGTACCATTCCGGAAATAGCGGACGAATGGGACGGTCGATGAGACGCATGGTGAGAATTTCTTTGGTGGTAGGGCGTCCTTCACGTTTAATAAAACCACCTGGGAATTTACCCGCGGCGTATGTTCTCTCACGGTAATCAACCGTCAACGGGAAAAAATCCAGACCTTCACGTCCTGGCGCACCCACCGATGCTACTAATGTTACCGTATCTCCATATTGAACGGTTACCGCTCCACTTGCCTGTTTGGCAAGTTTTCCAGTTTCAATTCGAAATGTTTTACCTGCTATTTCTCGTTCTACGACTACATGCACCGTGAAACCTACCTTCCAACTAATGACCTAATCACCATCTACGTGAACCACTGACTAACGAGAGTGCAAGCGAGCCCTTTGTGTCAGGAACTCACGGCTAAGAATGGGCAATACGAAAAGAGAGTCGTCTATTTTCTAAGAGATAGACGCTTGATTACACCCAGGTAACGTTTACGATCTTTTCCTTGGAGGTATTTGAGCAACGATCGACGGCGACTCACCATTTTTAATAAACCACGCCTGCTGGCATGGTCTTTCTTGTGAATCTTGAGATGTTCGGTCAATTCGTTGATACGCGCCGTTAAAAGCGCAACCTGTACTTCCGGGGATCCAGTATCTACCTCTCCTCGGCAATAATCTTTAATCAACTGCTGTTTTGTCTCTTTCGTAAATGCCATTAATCCGTCGCCATTCCTCCTGCTTTCTGCCAGAATCCACGTCTATTGACGACTCCCTTTCAAAGGGTGTGCTAACCAACATCGTCCTTTTTTACTATCTTCGAAGTCTACTGTTACCCATTGCGATATGCAACGGCAATCGAAACTGGTGTATAGTAAACGGGCACAAGGGCCCTGCTCAGATAGGGTATTCTACAATGTACCCAGGAGGGAAATCCCGGATTCTTCAACTAGAACCAGCTTGTTCCCGAGTATTGGACCTTATTTTCGAGCGTATCGATACGGTTGTTTTCCTTATTGACGAGATGAGATTGTTGCATGTCTTTACCAAACAGTACCGTCCTAATAACTGACTACAATTACCCGAGCCTTGCGATTGAGGAAAAAATATTCTCAGCCGCAGGGATTCGCATGATCACCGCACAGGCTAGTAATGTTCAGGAAGTGATAAATGCTGGTAGAGATGTCGATGCAATTCTGAACCAGTATGCTCCCATAACGGCTGAGGTTCTGGAAAATCTATCTTGCTGTCGTGCCATTGTTCGGTATGGGATTGGAGTCGATAATATCGATCTTAAAGCGGCTCGAAATAAATCCATTCCTGTTGCCAACGTACCTACGTATGGAATTCAGGAAGTGGCTGATCACACGATGACGATGACGTTGGCCTTGGTAAGAAAATTACCACAAATACAACAGCTTGTGAAAAAGGGAGTTTGGGAGGGATCACCTTGTCGTCCCATTTTTGAAATGGCCGGACAGCGATTTGGTCTGCTGGGCTGTGGGAGGATTGGTCAGGCTGTTGCCAGACGTGCGCGTGGTTTTGATTTTGAAGTAATCGGTTATGATCCTTTCTTGTCCGACAAACAATTGCTCGATATCGGCATTGAACCAGTTGATTTCGACTCCTTGATTTCCAGTTCAGATCTTATTTCATTGCATCTACCTCTCAATGATCAGACACATCACGTGATCGATACGGAAACCTTTCAGCTAATGCGTGACCAGGCGTTCTTGATCAATTGTTCTCGTGGGGGGCTGGTTAATTCTGATGCGCTGGTAGAGGCTCTTCAAAACAAAATAATTGCAGGCGCAGCGCTCGATGTGGTGGAGGGGGAACCTATTGGAAAAGATCATCCCTTGTTAAGTTGCGAAAATGCCATCGTAACCAGTCATGTGGCATGGTATTCAGAAGAATCAATGCAGCGACTTCAGCGCATGGCTGCAGAAGAAATAGTACGGGCTTTGAATGGGGAACCCATGCTAAATGTTGTGAACGCCGAATGATTGACGAGAGGCAGTATGTTGTTGATCAAACAATATTTCCAGTTGATCCACGATTAGCTTGGCAGCGTTTCCTTGTCCGAACGGATTCTTTGCCAACGAGGTTTGCGTAGAATGAGGGAACTGACGGTATGCTTCTTCAAGAAGTCGGCCTAGCTGTTCCGGATGATGGCCTACTAGCTGCGCGATCCCTGATTCAACAGATTCGGGCCTTTCGGTGTTTTCTCGGAGGATAAGTAGAGGTTTTCCAAGGCTCGGTGCTTCTTCCTGAATTCCACCAGAATCACTGACGATTAACCAGCTGTGCGAAAGTAGCCCTATGAAATCAGGATACGTCAGTGGTTCAATCAGCAAGATGCGTTTGTGACCAGAAAAAATCGCGTTAGCTGCCCTGTGAACAGCGGGATTAGGATGTACCGGAAAAATCAAGGTAATATCTTGGTTTTGAATGACGAAGTCTTTGAGTATATGGAGATGTGACAGCATCGTGTCTCCGAAGTTTTCACGACGATGGGTTGTAAGTACCAACCGTTTGCTATGTGCGCTGTCATTAAGAAGTTGTTTAAGTCGGACACTCATCGGTTTTTCCCGTTGAATATGACGCAACGAATCCACGACAGGATTGCCTGTGACGAAGATGTTTTGTTCCGCAACCCCTTCTGAGATCAAGGTTTCCCGATTGGATGGTGTGGCAGCAAAGTGGTAATCGGCGAGTTGCGTAATCAGTCTTCGGTTCATTTCTTCTGGAAAAGGTGACTTTCGATTACCGCTTCTTAGGCCCGCTTCAATATGACCAAGAGCCGTTTTATGGTGGAAAGCAGTAAGGGCGCCGATCAGGGCAGAAGAAGTGTCACCTTGTACGAGCACAAAATCGGGTGACTCTCTGGAGAAAATAGGATCCAGATGAGACAGGATGTTTCCCGACAACTGACTTAAACTTTGTTCTGGACGCATGACCTTCAAATTATAGTTATCAGGTATGTCCAGAAGGGCAAGGATCGGATCCAGCAGATCTCGATGCTGACCGGTGTTAACGGTAACGACCCGCATCGATCTAGCTTGTAGCTCACGTATTACTGGGGCCAGTTTGATCGCTTCCGGGCGTGTACCAAACAGACATAAGATCTTCGATGTAGCTGCCCTTGGACCATCCATGGAAAACCGCGGTATTTGAAGAGGAATCCGTTAATTTAGAGACCACATTTTTATCAGCCAACAGGTAGTCTAAAGTCCGAGATTTGTAGGACTAAAAGTCATCGATGTTGGTATGGGATGCATCAAAGTGACCATCTGTGATCAGCATATCGTGTCCATCACCGGCTTTGGCTCTCAGCATGCCTCCCACATCTACGCGACCGCCTTCATTAGCAAGACGTAAGGTGTCATTACCTTTCCCCAGATTGACACGTAGGCTTTTATCGACCTGGAGGTATCCGGCATTTGGGCTGTCTACGTCCGGGTCATCACCACCGAGTTCAACACTGTCATTCCCATGACCACCTTTGATCACCAGACGACCCTCAATGATCGTTTGATTTTCATCATCGTCAGAACTGATTTCCAATCGGTCATTACCTTGTCCAAGACGAATGTGCAGGTTCTTTTTAAACCTTGCAAAGGCACCACCAGATGAGTTGTCATCCGCGATATCTACATCGTCCCTGCCCGCTCCGGTATTAATGTATGCATTGCCATCACAAATGACCGTTCCTTCATCTGCAATATTAATTTTGTCGCCGTGGTCACCCGTTTTAATTCTCAATCGTCCATCAATTATGGTTTTCCCATCGTCTTCACCGATTCTTATATTCTCTCGACCGTCATCGGTTTTAATGGTCAACGAACCGCCAATTCGTGCAACCCGGTCTTCCAGTCCGATGTGAATTTTGTTTTCGTTCACTTTGCTGTGATAACTTTTCTTGGCGTCTAATTTAAAACGATCTCCGATGTGGACATCACCGTCTGCATCATTATTACCATCAGCAACCGCTACCAGGTGATCCCCTCTTCCCAATCGAATTTTAAGGTCGTCACCAATGGTCACGGAGTCGTATTCTCCTACCCGACCGATATAGACTTTCCCATCGCCATCGCCGTAACGGATTCGTAGATCATCCGGCACGTTACCCGCCAGCCGAAGGGTGTTGTCCCCGTCCCCGAGATTGATTCGGACATCATCCCGGACCCCATGTCCGGTGTGGATGCCGGGATGTGTGTCCACTGTGTAGTCGCCATTGGGGGCAATAAAAACATCCACTTCGTCGTCAGTGGAAGAGCCTTTAATGACAAGGTCACCACCGTGGGTCAAATCAACACTTACCGACAGACATAGCCTGTCTTCTAGCTGCTCAAATCCCCAGTTTGAACGTCGATGTGACGAACTGTTACGATTCATGAAACGCTTTCTGCGCAAGTTAAGGAGGGTTTATCGATTGTTGGTATGATAGGAGGCGTCTGAGGGCCGGAAAATCTGCAGAATTAAGTTAAGTCAAGCGTGTTGCTATGCATCTCTCATCCTAATGTGATGGTTTCAGATTGCAATTAATTAATTAGGAAACAAGGGGTGGATATACATGAAATACGGAAAATGATGATTGAACACGATTATAGAAATTGGGAGGGCTTTTACGAAAGTGATACAAAATGTGTCTATCTGGTGCTCTTTGAGCTAGTGAGAGAGTCCTTTTCGAGCTCTTTGATTTTAGATGGGTAGGGGATAATATTCAGATGAATTACAAAATCACCGCTATTTTTTACGGAACTCTCGGGGGCGACCTAAAGTTAGGATAGGAATTCCCGTTAAGTAATAGCGAGTTTTTCTAACGTGAATTCTAATGAACGATGTCCGTGCACATTAGATGTCGGTAAGCGGTATAAACCTGGGAAAAATGCAGAGAACTTCTGACGTCTTTAGCAGGCTGCGGTGGAATATTTTGCCAGCGGTAGTCGACTGTGATGAAAGCGCTTGCCCAATCGACAGGTAACCTACGCAAAGGTACTGATCGAGGGGCTAATTCATCTGGACAATGCATCTCGATTGCGGCATTGTGAACGGTTCATGCTTTGAGTTTTCGTAGGCTGGATACCCGGTAGGTGGGCTGTTCCAGTCGGAAGGCAACATGGGATATGGGGAATTTGCATAAAGGGGACCGTTTCGGATGAGTATCGCACCTTATGGTGGTAAGCTGGTTTATCGTGTCATTGCACCGGAGAATGCACAAGAGAAAAAGCAGGAGGCTGAAGGCTACCCAAGAATTCAACTACGACAGGATTCGGTCATCGATGTTCAGAATCTCGCCTATGGATTATTCAGCCCTCTGGAAGGATTTCAGGGTAAAGCGGATTATGAAAGTGTTCTGAGCAGGAAGCGACTGAAGTCCGGTCTCCCCTGGACGATTCCGATCATCCTCGATGCTCCGGAGAATGAGGCTGACAGTCTGGAAGAAGGAAAACCTGTTGCGCTGACTGCCCCGGATGGGACGATCATTGCTGTGCTGCATCTTCAGGAGCGTTTCTCATATGATCAGACGGAACTCGCTCAACAGGTTTTTCGGACCACGGATCGGGAACATCCGGGAGTGGCAAAAGTCTTTGAGATGTCTCCCGTCCTATTAGCCGGCGCGGTCGACCTGATTGAAGTACCAGCGGATCCCTTTTTACGATGGAATTTGAGTCCGGCAGAAACCCGTGTTTTGTTTAAAGAACGTGGTTGGAAAAATATCGTGGCATTCCAGACTCGCAATCCGGTGCATCGAGCGCATGAATACCTAATCAAGTGCGCGCTGGAAACGGTAGACGCTGTTTTACTGCATCCGCTGGTAGGGCAAACAAAAGACGATGACATCGATGCCGGAGTGAGGATGCGGTGTTATCAGGTACTTCTGGACAATTATTTTCCCCAAGATCGTATAGCGCTTTCAGTCATGCCTGTAAATATGCGTTACGCCGGGCCGAGTGAAGCGATCTTCCATGCGATTATTCGCCGTAATTACGGTTGTTCTCACTTTATTGTTGGCCGCGATCACGCCGGTGTCGGTAACTATTATGGTACTTACGATGCCCAGGAAATATTTGATGAGTTCGAGGCTTCTGAACTGGAAATTACGCCTATGCGTTTTGAACATTCGTTCTTCTGCCACGGGTGTGGTGGAATGGCTACGGCAAAGACATGTCCTCATGGTAACGATCAGCATGTTTTCCTCAGCGGTACCAAAGTAAGGCAACTTCTCGAGGCTGGAGAAGCGCCGCCTCCAGAGTTTACTCGTTCTGAGGTAGCCGAGGTCCTACTGAGCTCCGTAGAGGGTGGCGATTCCGCTGCTCCGTTGCGCGGTGAAGTGGAGGGTTTGTCCGGATATCTGGACCCGTCTCAGGAAAATCAAGTGAAAGACCGATTGGCTGCCCGTGGTTACCTGTAAACGTTGTTGTTGAAAGGTCGGGCTGAGACAGGGTTGCTGTTATTGGTACAATGTTCTTTGTCCAGCACAGGCTGGGTGCACGTAACGGTGTCCGTATGGAGCAACTGAAATTCGGGGATTATTGTGGAATCTGACCAGCTGTTTCATCCCGTCTTGATACAATTCGAGTGCTATCCTTTTCGAAGTGCCAGTCGACTGGACGTTCCGTTTGATGCACCGGAGCCTTACCAGGCGTTATACCGGCGGTTTGTGAAAGCATTGCAGCAGAACGGTGTGGAACACACCTATTATGTTTTCAATGCCTCCATCGAGTTTCATCTGGCTAATCAATCCGGTCATTCCCTTAAATTTCAGTATGAAGGCACGGTGTGGACGGACAAGGATGATCAGGAAGTCGAGAAGTTGGATATTTCTATAGAGTTGATCCACAGTGACTGGGGTGATTTGGACAGGTCTGTGATCACTTTTTTCCAGACCGTTATTCAAAGTGCCGTCCGTGTCGAATTCAACCGATATATTCGAGATGGTGAATTGGCACGTGCGATCACACGTGCCCAAAACGCTATGTTGGAGTCAGAGCACTCGGGTGGATTTATGGGGATGAGTATTTAGAAACGAGACGTGTTCTCGTTCTGATGTATTGAGATCTGCTGCTGATAGACTCGAATCTGACTGGACCGAATTTCGATATGGAGGCGGTATGGTTTGGCCAACTCTGGATCGAAACTCGATGATATGAGACCGCAGTTGGAACTTACACCGGGTGCCATTTTGTCGCATTGATGGTACATCAATCACTGCCGGGTTGCCTTGAGGGTAAACGAAAGAGGAATCGGCACATTTTCCTTTTTGAGCCGCCAGTGGTTGGGCCGTGATGGCTCGAAGAGATCCGGCCAGGGAACGAAGAACAGCTCGTCACGTTCGTTGAGAAAGTCTAGGTGGAATCCGTTCGTAATCAGAGCGTTGATGAGCGTATCGTAACGGTACTCCCAGAAGTGCAGGGTGCACTCTGTTTCGGTTGTAGCGTAGCTGCACCCGTCAACCTCCGCTATAGGTCCCTTCTGGAATAGATCGTGCTTGGGAACCAGTCGAGTGCCATCCGGTCCTTCATCTGTGTCGAGCATGTTGACCAGGGGAGTACTTTCTTCCAGATACAGGACACCGTCATGTTTGAGAAGAGCAGAGCATATACGAGCCCATTCTCTCAGATCTGGCAGCCAGCATAGCGCCCCTCTACCCGTGTAAATGATGTCGAACAGCTCTTCTTCAAGGGTTTCTACGGCATCTCTAACCCTGCTGACAACGAATCTAGCCTCTTTAAATCCAAGGATGTCAGCGAATCGTTTGGCCTCGGCGACTGCGTTGGGTGAGAAGTCGAGTCCGGTCACTCGCGCACCTTCCTGTGCCCATGAGAGAGTGTCGGTCCCAATGTGACATTGCATGTGGAGCAAGGACTTGTTTTCGACGGAACCCAGTTCCTCGATCTCCCAAGGGGACAGTTTCGACTCCCCTGCCAGCCACTGCTCAATCCGATAGAAATTCGCGCCGCTGCCTTGTGCATGCAAGGGGGCCATGGTGTTCCAGGACTCGAGATTTTCGCGTATTGCTTTTTCGTTGTCGGTTGGATTCGGTGCGGGTTTCCAAACCATAGGTGTCAATTATCCGTCAAACAGGATTCCTTCTAACAAGGCATTTCGATTTTCTTGCCAGGCTTTTTGTGGAGGAATTCCTCGTGGAAGTTCGAGCGTTATGATTGGAATTTGACCATCGTGCCCCAAGTAGGTCCCAAGAGAACCCGGCGTTGGGTACCCGATATAGTCACTTACCTGGTATCCGTTAAATTGTGACATTCTACGTGCTAGTTTCAAAGCGGGACCATCATAATTGACCATTGGATTCCCGCGCGTCGAATGAATGGCAATGATGCGATCGGGGCGAAGTTGATGGATCATGTCAAGGATAGTTCGCGTTTCAGGTTCGCTGGCTGGTTTTATTCCAGAGGGGTTGTTCCCGTTTTTGGTGGTTTTTTTCCAGTTTCCGGAAGGGAAATTTCGGTTGAGATCGACACCGCGGGCATTGGTCCGGGAGCGAGCAATATGTCCGTCTGGATTGCCATCTCGCATGATGTACACGGTATGTCTACGAAGTGTGTCAGGATTGTTTCTTAGATATCGGATCAGACGGTCTGAGAGTTCGATCCCTTCCGGTTCATCACCGTGTACCGATCCTATTACCAGTGTGTGTGTTTGTCCGGTTCCAAAACGGATAAGTTCAAGGCCACGACCCTGTACCGAATGTCCCAGGATGCGCGAGTCGGAGACATTTTGTTTTGGCTTCTGGCCAAGCCGCGATGGCAAGCTGCGATCGAAATCCGATAGCCCTTGGCTGTCTGTGGAGGGGGTGTCCGGTTGAGCAGGGCGAAACAGCTGAGAACCTGGTCCGTTAGCACATCCGTATAAAGTGAAGTTGACAATCAGTAAAACCACCGAAGATAAGGTGAATCGGAACATTCCGTACCCCTGTAGGTATCATTTTTGTACAAGCAGGCTGCGGAAATCTAACACACAATTTAGCCTCCGGCAAATGTCATAGTCATTTTATTCATCCAATTGTAGGAGTCGTTCTGAAGTTGTTAGATGTATCAACATGATGGGAATACTGGATAATCTCTGCTGGCAGACAAAATGAGGAAGTTTTGAGCTTACGGTGGTTGAAGGGTGCGTAATGGACAGGTCACATGGAAGTCACAAAATAAGTTACGGATTCGAAATACGGGTTTAAAGAAGTAATAAACTAGAAAATTCTCGACGAAATAGAGGATATCATGGTTGTAAAGCTGATCGGGATCAGGGATACCGTCATGGAATCAGGTACGGGAAAATATCAGGTTCTTGAATAATTCTCTATGCGTAACCCCGTGAACAAACCACAATGTTAGGCAGGAATGTATGACCATTCCGGCGGATGCCTGTTGATCGTCGAGAACACCCGTACGGTGTACTTTTTATCGTTCAGAATCCATGAGACAATGCTTCTGACAAGTTAATTCAAAGGAGATGGGGTGATGAAAAATAGACGTTTTGGATTAGTCCAGAGTATGTGTGTTGTGATTCTTGCAAGTATGCTGGTTGCTTCTGTGGAGGCACAGCAGGAACGCCGTCGAAGGGATCGCGGAAGACAGGGACGAAGAGGAGGATTTTTCGGACGCGGAATGCGTGGTATGCGCGGTATGGCAAGCCTTTTCTATCTGAACAACCCTCAGGTTCAGGAAGAACTTAAGATGACGGACGATCAGAAGACATCCTTGGAAGGACTGCGAGAGGCACAAGGTGACCTGTTTCGTGGTTTAAGGGACTTGTCAGAAGAAGAGAGGCAGAAGAAGTTTCAGGATTTGGCAAAACAATCAAAAGAGACCGTAGAAAAAACACTAAATAAAATGCAGCAGGCACGGTTACGTCAGATAGAGCTTCAGCAAATGAGTCGTTTCGGACTGGCTGGTGTGTTACTGGGAGAGGAGGTTGTTAAAGGTCTAAAAATTACCGAGGAACAAAAAAAGAAAGTAAATGAAATTACGGAAGAAACCGCAGCTGCTCGTGAGGATCTTACCGCAGCGGTCGAAGAGGGTCTGATCGATCGAACGGAACTTCGTGGTATGATTCGTGAGCTGGGATCAAAAGAAACAGAAGATGTAATGGCCGTATTAAACGAGTCTCAAAAGAAACAGTGGACGGCGATGCTCGGTAAACCTTTTGAGATGAGTTTTAGAGGATTTGGTGGTCGTCGTGGCGGTCGTGGCGGTCGTGGCGGTCGGAGAGGTGGAGACAGGCCAGGTCGCCCCAGTCGTCCCAATCGTCAACCCGATGCTTAGGTTGCGTTTTTCATAATGCAATCATGCTAAAGTTTTGAACTGAGGCAGGTACGCTTTTTTAGGAGCGTACCTGCTTTTTTTTGAAGATCAGTTTCTGTTAAGGGTTCATGGGAACCATGGTTTTTCAATGTTGGCTTCCCTGATACGGACCGCTTATTGCACGAATTCGTAATTATTCAACTGTCGAAGACAGCAGTATGCGTCTTTTTGTTTATGAACATATTTGTGGCGGTGGTATGGCAGGCCAGTTCCTGCCGGAAAAATGGGTCCGTGAAGGATGGGCCATGCTTGCTGCAATAGTCGAGGACTTTGATCAACTTGAAGAAATAGATGTGATATTCAGTCTGGATGCTCGTCTGTCCAGCCGTAAAACAGGAGCTTCTCACAGCGTTCTGATAGATACAGAAGATCAATACATTCATGTACTCGCTGAACAGTCCCGAAAATGCGACGCGGTTTTAGTGATTGCGCCTGAGACGGACGGAATACTGCTGCGCTGCTGCCAGGTGGTTGAACATGCGGGAGGCCAGATGTTTGCACATGGCAGTCAGGCTGTTACAAAAGTATCGGATAAACTGGAACTTAATCGATTTCTTTCGGAAAGGGGAGTGCCGGTACCCGTTTCAAGAAAATGGGTTCCGAGTACCCCGTTTCCTGAAAAGTTTCCTGTTCCTGCCGTTATCAAACCTCGTCAAGGTGCCGGTTCAGACGATATATACCTTGTTACCTCGAATTCTCACAATGAGGGTAATACGATTTCTGGAATTTCACAAAGGATGGGCGAGGATTCTCTGGAGACCACCCAATCTTTGGGAGTTCCCGGCATGAAGAAAAGTTTTATGCTGGAAGAATATGTTTCCGGCACTCCCGTGAGTATCTGTTTTCTAATCAGTGACAAACGGAAGGTTCCTTTGTTAGCGGGTTTTCAGCATTTAAGTCACGACGGCCGATTCCGGTACCAGGGAGGGATGATTCCCTGCCCTCAGAATCTTCAAAAGCCCGTGGCAGAAATGGCACAGCGAGCATTGCAACTGATTCCTGGATTACATGGTTTTACGGGAGTGGATCTGGTGGTCTGTTCTGACAGGAATGAATTTGACGGTCGGTCCTGTTCTGAAATCAAGGTTATTGAGATCAATCCTCGTCTGACCACCTCCTATGTGGGTCTCAGGCGTCTGGCCAATGAAAACATAGCTCGATGGATGGTGCAGGCGTTTCTGGGGCAACCGTTGAACATTTCCTGGAAACCTGGTGTTGTGGAGTTCGATTCCGGCGGGACTGTTGATCATAGGGATATGGTGTTTTAAAACGATTTTCAGAGGAGATTCTTCCAAAGGGATATGGCTGTTTATCTGAAGGTTTATCCCCTTGGCCTGTACCCGTGATGTTAGAGAAAAGACCACCCCCTGTTCTTGGCCTGGATATTGGAGGAGCCAACGTTAAAGCTTTTCACAGTGATGGCATTGCTTCCCGTTTTCCTTTCGCTGTATGGGAGAATCCACAGGGTCTTCCCGATATGCTTCAAAGAGTGATTGACTCTCTTCCGAATTTCCAAAAACTGCTCGTGACCATGACAGCTGAATTATGTGACTGTTTTCAGACAAAGCGCGAAGGTATCGGAATGGTGCTGGATGCGGTGGAACAGGCTTGTTCAGGACATCGTGAAGTACAAGTATGGCAAACCATTGGAAGATGGGTTTCCACCGATCAGGCCCGTAAAGAACCATTGTTGACAGCTGCCTCGAACTGGAACGCATTTGCTACTTGGGTCGGACGTAATTTGAGTAATGGTGGTCATGTGATTTCCATCGATATCGGGTCAACCACGACAGACATTATCCCGTTGAGCGAAGGAGTTCCCATTCCTCTGGGCCATACCGACTATGACCGTTTAGTCGCGCACGAGTTAATTTACAGTGGAATACGGCGGACGCCTGTAAGTGCCCTGGTTTCCGAAGTGCCGTACCGAGCAGGCAGCTGCGCCGTGGCTGCAGAATGCTTTGCTACCACGGATGATGTATATCTGGTACTCGGATGGCAGGAAGAAGACCGACAGAATTGCGACACATCTGACGGACAGCCACGAACCTATGATGCAGCCACGGTACGTTTGGCACGTATGATCTGTGCAGATCTGGAGGTGTTGAGAATTCAAGAAATTCATAGAATGGCAGAAGCGATTGCAGAGGCACAAAAAAAGATATTTCTGATTGCGTTGGAAGAAATATCGGCTCGTTTTCCGGGAAAGGTAAACACGATAGTTGTGGCAGGTGAAGGCGAACAGTTGGTGTTACGATGGTTGAAAGATACCCGTTGGAGTACAACACCGAAAGTTGCGGTAGGATCTCTGTTCACATCATCGATTTCAGAATCAATTTGTGCCTACGCATTAACACAACTGGCGAAATCATAATTCCGCAAGATAGCCGTCGGTTTGCCCGGGCATGTCTTTGTTACATTCTGGACGGTTGGCTATGAAGAACGAACGAGTGGTAGTAAAGGTTGGTGGAAGTCTATTTCAGATCCCGGACCTTTCTGCACGTTTGAACAGATGGCTTAGGAATAGCGGTTTTCAGACGATCCTTGTTCCCGGTGGAGGTGGAGCTGCGGATTGGATTCGAAAACTGGATCAAGTTTACCGATTTCCTGAGGTAACTTCACACTGGCTTGCTATTCGCGCTATGTCATTAAATGCACACGTGTTATCGGAAGTAATGGGGGGCGTAAGCGTGATCGAGTGTGTGAAAGATACTCTTTTTCAGGAAGGTTCTCAGAGCGCATGGATTCTGGATCCTCAGAAAATGTTGTGTGAAAAATCTCAGGAATCAAACCCTGGACTACCCTGTACGTGGGATGTGACGGGAGATTCTATTGCAGCGTGGGTAACACATCAGGTGAGTGCATCCACTCTGTTTTTATTGAAGGCAGCCCCTTTAGAGGATATTAACTGCGTGCGGCAAGCTGTGGCCCGTGGACTTCTGGATTCCCATTTCCAGACTGCTTCCCAGGGTATTCCAAGGATCATTTATATCAATTTTCAGGAATCGGACAGTACCCCCTATGATCTTGTTGCCCGTAAGCCGATAACCAATCTATGAAGATCACGCATATCATCACGCGTCTGATAGTAGGGGGAGCCCAGGAAAACACCTTGTTGAATGTGGAAGGATTAGCCCGTCAGTTTTCCGATGAAGTGGATTTGATTACAGGGCCTCCACTGGGTGCTGAAGGGAGCCTGTTAGAAAATGCAGAAAAACGCGGCATTCGACTGAGAGTGATTCCTGAGTTGCGGCGAAACATCAATCCCCTGCGAGATACGAAAGCCTATCTGAGAATTCTCGGGGAGTTGCGGGATTTAAAACCGGATGTTGTTCATACTCACAGTGCAAAGGCGGGATTGCTGGGGCGCTGTGCTGCAGCAAAACGGGGCACTCCCGTGATCATACATACCATCCACGGATCTTTTTATGCGTATCGTAATCAATGGATGAACCGTCTGTACATTGCTGCAGAACGTTATGCGTCACGCTGGACAACCGCTTTCATCAGTGTCGCCGATGCCATGACTGAACAAGCGATTCAATCGAACGTTGGTCAGAAGGAACAGTTCACGACCATTTACAGTGGCATGGAAGTAGATCCCTTTTTGGAGTCAGGACAGTATCGACAGTCAGTACGAGGAGTGTTCGGTTACGATGATCGTCATGTGGTTGTAGGAAAGATTGCGAGATTGTTTGATTTAAAGGGGCATGAATTCCTGATTGATGCAGCACGCTCTCTGGTAAAACGTTTTCCTAATATCCGGTTTCTGCTTGTCGGCGATGGTATTTTGCGCAAAGCCTTAAGTGAAAGAATTTCCCGGCTTGGACTCGAATCTCACTTCTGTTTTGCGGGTCTGCGACCGCCTGAGGAGATTCCGGGTCTTATTTCAGCAATGGATGTGCTCGTCCATTGCAGTTTACGTGAGGGGCTAGCTCGAGTATTACCTCAGGCATTGATTTCGGGTAAACCGGTTGTGAGTTTTAATATAGACGGTGCGCGCGAGGTGGTTATTCCGGATAAAACAGGTTTTCTTTTACCCACTGGATCGACTCAACTACTTTCAGAATCAATAGGAAAGCTAGTCGAATCACCTCAACTGAGACGCAGTTACGGGTTAGAGGGGCGCAGACAGTTCACGAATCAGTTTCGTCATCAGTACATGACACAGCAGATACGTGCGCTGTATCTTCAGTGTCTTGAAACGCACGGAACATCTGGCTGATATCTGGAGATGCGAAGACCTTTGAGGAGAGGGGCATGCTTTCCCACTTCGATCCACAGGTTGCCGGCAATGAAAAGTTATCCTACGGTACGACGGGTACGTCGCCCGTCGGTAAAGCAATCGAAAACATATTTCCCAAGCTTACCAGCTGTGCAATAGGCTGCGACTCCTTTGGTGACTTGCGCGAGTTGTTCGACGAAATTGACCAGTTCCAGGTAAAAATAGTCTTCTACAAGGGCGAGACTGGAAATATGGATTCCTTGCTGTGCACACTTTTTTGCTTCTGCCAATGTGTGGCGAGCGGTGCGTTCACTGGGAGGATACAGCAGAACCAATTCATCACCTTCAACATGAGCGGTTGGTTCTCCATCGGTGACAATGATAATTTGCTTGTTTTGCGCAGGTTGTCGAGCTAGGGTGCGACGGGCGAATTTCAGTCCGACGTCGATGTTGGTGAAATGTTCTGGAATCCAGTCGTCCATTTCTGCCAGGTTAATACGCAATCGTACACGGCTGTCAAACAGGGAGACTTCCTTCGGTGCACAATAAATCAGTTCGCGTTCGGAAAGCGGGCTAGCATAGGTGTAGAAACCGATTACCTGGAAAAAGTCTTCGCGGAAACGATCGCGAACCCAGTTCTGTAAAGCAAGTGCCACCTTTTTTGCGTGATAGAATTTGCTGTAACGGGTCATGGAACCCGACATGTCTAATAATAGAACAGTTGCACATCGCGTTTGAAATTCCGTGTCGTGAACGACAAAATCTTGTTCGGAAATGTCTATGGGTGTTCCTTTTCCTTGCCGAGCAATCGCATTCTTGAGTGTTTCGTGAAGGTTTAGATTGGCAACCGGATCGCCGTATTCATATGGTTTGGATTCGTCGTGAAGGGTCTCACCAGCCCCACGAAAGAGGGTGTTGTGTTTGCCGGGTGAATCCTTTCGATTAATTGAAAAGAGTCCTGCCAGCGCCTTATCCTGTATTCGTCGAATACCTTTGGGAGAAACTCGAAAGGGGGTTTGGTCACCCTTTTCGAGGTAGCCTTCTTTCAATAGAGTTTGGAGTAGTTCCGGATCCTGTTCCTGAAGTTGATCCAGAAGGGACATAACCGGTTCACCGTATTCCATGAGATATTCGGAAAAGTTGTCAAACAACTGATCGGTGACCGATGACGATGGTTTCTGTGTACCATCCCATTTCGAATATTCATACTGAAGCATATGTGGCTCCACAAATACCGGGAAATAATTCTCGATTAATATTGTAATACGAAAAGGGTCAGTCCGGCGATAAAACTGCCGGTAACTGGATGGATATGACAAGTGCCTATGGAAAGCAGACGTCAAATGGTGTTCAATGTTATGCACGATGCAGCAACAGGATACAGCGATGTTTGAATATGGTTACTTTCAATTGAGCAGGGTGCGATGAACTTGGAAATAATAAAGAGAGTACGTGTTTTTTCTGTGTGCGTTGCAGGGCTGTCTTTTTTCTTTTTTCAGATACCTGTTGCCCTATTTAGTCAGGTGCAAACCGGTCAGGATGAGAAAGAACGACCTTTTGGAATCGAAAAGCGAACGGCCTGGACAACGTCACGAGTGGAAGGACGTCCGGAACCACCGTTACCCTACGCCGTGGAGCGAGTTTTCCCGCAACAAAAGTTTGATCAACCGGTATTTGTTGCCCAAGAACCCGGTACGGATCGATTGGTAGTTGCTGAAGTCGGTGGCAAAATACACGCTTTTTCGATGTCGGATGCCAACGGAAGTAAACGGGATCTTTTCGGCGATACAAATCGTCAACTGTACGCGTTTTCTTTTCATCCAGATTATGAAACGAATGGTCACATATTCGTCTTCAGTCCCGTAGGTCCCGGAGAAGATTCTGACGGTAAAAAGAGTCGTGTATCCCGATTTCGAACCACGCTTGACCATCCACGTCGTGTTTTACCTGAAACAGAAGAAACGATCATAGAATGGCCATCCGGAGGGCATAATGGAGGAGAGGCAATCATAGGGCCAGATGGTTACTTGTACGTAGCGACAGGTGATGGTACGTCCGGTTCCGATCTGAAAAATACTGGCCAGGGTGTAGATGATCTTTTTTCAGTAATCATGAGAATTGATGTGGATCATCCTGATGAAGGGCGAGCGTATTCGATTCCTAAAGACAATCCATTTGTCAACTATCCAGGGGCACGACCAGAGGTTTGGGCATTTGGATTTCGTAATCCCTGGCGCATGAGTTTTGATCAAAAGACAGAAAAGCTTTGGGTGGGTGATGTGGGACAGGATCTTTGGGAAATGATCTGGATTGCACAACCGGGTGGCAACTATGGATGGAGTGTTCAGGAGGGATCACATCCGTTTCATCCGAACAAGAAGGTGGGGCCCGGTCCTATTTTGCCACCCGTTGTAGAGCATCATCATGTAGAGTGCCGATCGATTACAGGTGGTTATGTGTACACGGGAAACAATTTTCCGGAGCTGGAAGGGGCGTATCTTTATGGAGACTACCAATATGGGCGAATCTGGGGAGTGCGTTCGGATGGAAAGGAAACGACGTGGCATGAGGAATTAACCGATAGCGCCTTGATGATTTCCAGTTTCGGCCTTACTCGTGGCGGTGATTTTCTGATTCTGGATCACTCGACCGGAGAAATCCATAGACTGATTCGCAATCCACATGTCGATGATAAAGCTACGTTCCCTCGCAAACTGAGCGAAACCGGTCTGTTCAGCTCGGTACCATCACATGATCTTGCCCCAGGTGTCATTCCCTATTCCGTCAATGCTCCTCAATGGCTGAATAATGCTACCAAAGAGCGGTTTGTCGCGTTGCCGGATGACTTAAAAATAAATTTTGTTGAACGGAGTGCCGATGCGAACACTTGGAGCTTTGATGATGGATCGGTTCATTTTGAGACCATTTCCCTGGAAATGGAATTCGGAAATCCTGCATCACGTAAACGTATTGAAACGCGTATGACGGTCAAGCAGGAAAATCACTGGTTGGGTTACTCCTATCTTTGGAACGATGACCAAACGGACGCAGTACTAGTTGGGGCTCAGGGTTTAGATTTGAAGTTCATGATTTCAGATGCTTCGTCACAAGGGGGAATCCGACAACAGACTTGGCATGTGCCGAGTCGTAATGAGTGCATGGTCTGTCACTCACGGGCGGCGGGGTTTGTTCTGGGAGTGCGCACCGCCCAAATGAACAAGGAGCACACCTATGTAACGGGGGTCAGCGACAATCAGTTGCGTGCTTTTGAACATATTGGCCTGTTCAAAGCCCCGTTAGAAAAAAGACCTGAAGAATATGACTCATTGGTCAATCCGTACCGCGAGGATCAGGATATAGACGCTCGGGCACGCGCTTATTTGCATGTGAACTGCTCCATATGTCACGTTTCAGATGGCGGTGGTAATGCCAAACTTCAGTTGAAATACTATCAAAAATTAGAAGAAACACATCTTATAAATGAGCCTCCTATGCATGGTCGATTTGATCTGGGAGAGGCGAGTATTGTTGTTCCTGGAGATCCGTTTTCTTCGGTGCTGTTTTACCGGATTTCAAAATTAGGGATGGGGCGAATGCCTCATATTGGAGCTCAGCTTACGGATCAAAAGGGATTAAATCTGATTCACGATTGGATTGCGCAATTAAAGAGCCCGGAACAGAAGAACCAACAGACATACCGGGACGAATATGTCCAGGTTTCTGAACAATTGAAAAGCACGGATGCAGATGAAGAACAGCGTGCACGGGCTATTGATAAGATTCTAGGGAATACACGTAGTGCTTTTGTGTTATCTCGCGTTCTTGCAGATCAGATGGTCACTCCTGGCATGCGGCAAGCTGTCATATCCACAGCGATGAAACAAAACAAGGTAACGGTTCGTGATTTGTTTGAGCGTTTTGTTCCTGAAGAAAATCGAATCAAACGTCTGGGCACGGTTATCGATCCACCGGATGTTCTGTCTTTAACGGGTGATGTGGAATCAGGGCGACAGTTGTTCATGTCGGAGGCAGCCTCTCAGTGTAAGAACTGCCATCGTATTAACGAGGAGGGTGACTCCATAGGTCCTGATCTGGGTAAGATTGGTAAAAAGTACAAATTACATGAGCTCCTGGAGTCGTTGGTACAGCCGTCCAAGAAAATAGAAGAGAAATATATAACCTATGTTCTGATCGACCTGGAAGGCAAAGTGTTCACTGGAATTCTGGTTGAAAAGTCTGATGAAAAAATAGTCTTCAACGCTTTCAGTGAAGGCCAGACCAAGAGGATGGAATTTGCTGTAGACGAAGTCGAAGAATTAATTCCCCAGCCAAAGTCCCTGATGCCTGAACTTTTGTTGCGCGATCTGACAGCTCAGCAGGCTGCAGATCTCCTTGCTTTTCTGGCTTCTCTGAAATGATTTTTCCTGTTTGTAATGACAGGATGGGCAACCCTGGCCGTTGCATCATCAGAAGGTGCGTTATCGTCTCGGTAAAGCGGAATCAGTATACGGTTGAGAGAAAGAGCGGTACTTTTTTTAGGTTCCAGGATATTTGTGAGTTTTCGGGCGGCAAAGAGTACCAATTCACGCCTTTCACTGCCCGGCCAGATGGCGAAGATAACCATCGATAAAGGTATCAAGATCCCCGTTTAAAACAGCGTCAACATTTCCAACCTCAATACCTGTCCGAGCATCTTTTACTTGCCTATAAGGTTGTAAGACATAGGAGCGAATCCGACTACCGAATCCGATTTCCCCTTTGGATTCATATTGGCGATCTCGTTCGGCAGCCCGTTTATCTGCCTCCAGTCGGTGAAGTCGTGCTTTTAACATGGCCATTGCCATGCGCCGGTTTTGATGCTGACTTCGCTCATTCTGGCACTGTACGACGATGCCAGATGGACCGTGCGTAATGCGTACAGCAGATGACGTTTTATTGACATGCTGTCCACCAGCTCCCCCAGCACGGTAAGTATCGATACGTAAATCTTCTTCACGCACTTCGATTTCAAGATTTTCATCTATTTCCGGTAATACATCGACCGCTGCAAATGATGTATGGCGGCGTCCTCTGGCATCAAATGGGCTGATACGGACAAGGCGATGTACACCAATTTCGCCCTTGAGATATCCATATGCGAAGGAACCACGTATGGCCACTGTGGCACTGCGAATTCCTGCTTCTTCGCCACCAGACACTTCAAGAATTTCTGTCTGAAAGTCGCGGTCTTCTGACCAACGTATATACATACGTAACATCATGTTGGCCCAATCGCATGATTCGGTTCCCCCTTCTCCTGCCTGAATACTTACAAATGCCGGGAGTCGGTCATCGGGATGACTGAGTAATGCGCGTAGTTCTATCTTGTGCAAACGCGATTCAATGATCGGTACTTCAGAACGTAGATCTTCCTCTGCCTGACCGGTTTCATCTTCAGCGGTAAGTTCGAGCAGAGTTTCCAAGTCTTCCGAATCGATTTCAAGTTGCGAAAACGGTTTCAATAGAGCTTGGAGCTGTTTTAGCTCATCAATCACTTCCTGAGCCTTGTCACGTACATCCCAAAACCCTGGGGATGCGATCTGGGCTTCCAGTTTTTCGCGCTTTTTCTGTGATGACTCCAAGTCAAAGAGAGTCTCGGATTTGTATAATCCGAGCCATAAGATGATGTGCTTGTTCTCTTAGTTCTGGATCCATTTACAAACTCAACGGATACCTTAGGCATCTAAAAACAGGAATATTCCAGTTAAACTTGAGACTGACCTTAACATAAATCCAGGGAACCGGGGAGTGGATTGTCGTCCGTGGCGCAACAGCTACTTTTGCTGGGGTTGTTATCAGGTCAGAATGACGGTGATAGGAAAGAAAGTCATTCTGTAAAATTATGATATGCTGGTTCCATCTCCGGGAATATCTGTTCCATGGCTGCGAGGTAGTCAAACATGTCTATGAGGGGGCGTTGTCGTTGTGGTTGTATACTGATTTTTCCTTTGACGCGTACAGGTTACAAACAAGTCTGTCCACAATGCAAATCGGTAGTACGCCTGAAGGCTTCACAAAAACAGAACAAAAGGCGCGCCAGCCCTCCGAAAATCAAGGAAAAAAGCGCAGAAGGTTGGATGAAGTGTTCTTGTGGTGAGATGATACAGGTATCCGGAAATACGATGCCCGAAAAAGTAACCTGTCCTTTCTGTCACGGTCCGATTGTTCCGGACATATCAACCAATTCTGGTGACTTACCATTACCGGTATTTGACAACGATAAGACCAATGATCCGCCACCTCTTTCGACGAAGGAACTTGAATCACTTTCGCGTGAACTGTCTGCCAATGATCCCGTTTCAGAATCGGAGTTGAAGGAGAAATCCGTTTCCGGATGGGAACGAGGCGTGCAGGTTTGTCAATCGTGTGGCGAATTACTGGGGATGGGCGCGAATACCTGCAGGCACTGTGGTTATGCGAGTTAAGTGTGGTGATTTGATGGCTGTAACAGAACGGATGGGTTCATGATGTCGAAAGACAGATACACTCACAGATAGATAGACGTTTAGGAAGTTCTCGACAATCGGTCGCGAAAATAATCGAGTGTGTCTTGCAGTGTCTGTTCAAAAGGAATCTTGGGACGCCATCCGCTGCATTGTTGTAAACGGGACGCATCGGCGACAAGTTCTTTGGGGTCATTGTCCCGGAACCGTTCAGGATCTCTTTTTACCTGAACCGTGATGGTGCTTAGAGAGAGCAGTTGAGTGAGTATAGTTTTCATACTTCTACTGGTACCGGATCCCAAGTTGAATATATCACCCCGATCACCGTGCTCTAGAGCGGTATAGTATCCACGAACGATGTCACGCACATCTGTATAATCACGGCGGCTGTCGAGGTTCCCTACCTTCACTTCAGGTGCGATATGTCCCAGTTCGATGTGCGCGATTTCTTCGGCCCAACTGGAAATGGCATAACCCGCTGATCGCCGTGGCCCCACATGATGAAAAGGTCTTGCGATAACAACGTGAAGCCCCCTTTTCGCAGCATAATCCTGGCATAGGATATCGGCCTTCAGTTTGCTTTGTGAATAGGGATCGTTGCCAGTGCGCAAGACTGTGGATTCAGACATGGGAAGCTCGTCCGGAGGGCTGAATCCATAGATGTGGGATGTGCTGACGTACAGTACCTGTGGATGACTGGAAGTTTGCATTGCCGCGTCAAGGACATGCCGTGTAGCGTCCACGTTGTTTCGTACTGCGAGATCAGGCTGGACGAGGCATTCAGCCGGTTGTGCCATAGCCGCAAGGTGATAGATACGGGTTGGTTTTAGTTGTTCGAGGAGTTCTGTGGTTTGCTGAAAATTAGTGAGATCACACGGGTACAGGTCTACCTGGCCCATGAGATGTTCCAAATCCGTTGGCCAGCTACCTTTTCGGGAACAGCCACAAACAGGAGTATGACCCCTGGCGATAAGAAATTCAGCTAAATGGCCCCCTGCAAAACCTGTTATTCCGGTGATCAGCGTTGTCATACAAGCTAGAACCCACAGCGGTTGGGTAAGGACCAGGTTGAGCGATTAATAGATCCGAACACGTTCCGGACGGAGGGCGTTATTTACTCGGTGTTTTCAGCCGGGTAAGGTCAGCGTCAACCATCATACTTACTAATTCCGAAAATGTTACTTTGGGTGTCCAGGTAAGCCTGTTACAAGCTTTGCTCGCATCACCTCTTAATAGATCCACTTCGGCAGGACGAAGCAGTGAGGGATCCTGGACAACATGCTTCTCCCAGTTGAGTCCGACATGTTGAAAAGCTAGTTCTACAAACTCCTGTACAGAGTGGGTTTCACCAGTTGCGATAACATAGTCATCAGCCTTGTTTTGCTGAAGCATGGCCCACATCGCTTCAACATAATCTCCGGCAAAGCCCCAGTCACGACGCGCATCGAGATTGCCAAGGGACAAGGTTTGTTGCATCCCGAGTTTAATACGTGCTACAGCATCAGTGATCTTTCTTGTGACAAATTCACGTCCTCTGCGAGGGCTTTCATGGTTAAATAGGATTCCGGAGCATGCAAACAGGTCGTAACTTTCTCGGTAGTTTACGGTGATCCAGTGTCCGTAAACTTTGGCCACACCATAGGGGCTGCGTGGATGAAAGGGGGTCATTTCGGTTTGTGGTTCTTCGCGTACCTGACCGAACATTTCACTCGAAGAGGCCTGGTAAAAACGAATATTCGGATTCACAAGTCGAATGGCTTCCAGAACGCGTGTTACTCCGAGAGCTGTGAATTCTCCCGTTAGCACAGGTTGTACCCAACTGGTGGGAACAAAACTCATCGCGGCTAGATTGTATATTTCACGTGGTTTTACCTGAGTGATGAGATTGATAACAGAGAGTTGGTCTAATAAGTCCGCTTGGTGTAATGTGACGCGTTCACGAAAATGATGGATGCGCTCAAAATTTTCCGTGCTCGAACGGCGAACCATGCCATGTACATCATAGCCTTTGTCGAGTAAAAATTCGGCAAGATAGGATCCATCCTGCCCCGTGATCCCTGTTATTAAGGCGGTAGCCATGGGTGTATGGTGCTTTTGAAAAGTACACGTGTGGTGGGGATGAATGAAACGTTTGAGTTTAAAGAGAGCCTTACAAATCTAGGAGTTTAAACGGGTTCCGTACTGCTGCTGATAGTAATTCCGGTATTCACCGTTTTCGATACGTTTAATCCAGTCAGTATGGGATTGATACCATTCAATGGTCTCTTTAATTCCTTTGTCAAAGGACGTTTCTGGATACCAGTTCAAGTCGTTTTGAATTTTTGAGCAATCGATGGCATAACGTAAATCGTGACCAGGACGATCTTCAACGAACTGAATGAGGTCATGGGGTTTTTCGAGTGAATCCAGCAGCTGGTGGGCAAGTTCCAGGTTAGTAAGTTCACATTGTCCACCGATATTGTATATTTCACCGGTTTTTCCCCGTCTCAAAACGGCGTCAATCGCACGTGAATGGTCACGTACAAAAATCCAGTCACGAACGTTGTCCCCTTTTCCGTAAAGTGGTAGAGGCCTGTCATTCATAGCGTGATTCAGAAACAGGGGAATTACTTTTTCCGGAAATTGGTGTGGACCATAGTTGTTCGAGCATCGTGTGACAAGTCCCGGGAAATCAAAGGTGTGGATGTAGCTGCGCACGAGTAAATCGGCTGCCGTTTTACTCGCAGCGTACGGGCTGTTCGGTGCTAACGGAGTGTTTTCAGAAAAGGCGCCTTCATCACCCAGACTTCCGTAAACCTCATCTGTTGAAATTTGAACATAGCGACTGATCTTCGCCTCTCGAGTTGCGTCGAGTAAGACCTGTGTTCCGACTACATTGGTCTGAACAAAGGGACCTGAATCGAGAATGCTGCGATCGACATGAGTCTCGGCGGCGAAGTTGATGACAGCATCTACACCACTCACGAGAATGTCGACTATACACTGACGGTCGAGGATATCCCCTTTTACATGTTGGTATCGGGGATCATTTTCCCAGGCAATCAGGTTTTCCGGGTTTCCGGCATAGGTGAGTTTGTCCAGATTGGTGACTTTCAAGTTGGGGTAGGTACTCAATTGGAATCGAATAAAATCCGAACCTATGAATCCGCTGCCTCCGGTCACTAATAGGTGCTGCATGGTCCACACTCCAATCGGGTTAGACAGTCCAAACTCGAAAATGCATGTTGTGGCGACTTCCTTTCGATCAGATAGGAAGCGAATCGTAGTTGATGGATAAGACGTAGAACAGACGCTGAAAAAAGGGGAGGCTGTGTCGCAATACAAATGTAATAATTCGGGCATCGCTTTCGTGATGACGAAAACAACAAGAGAAAATAAGGCGATCTGATGTCAGGTGCTGCACTCGGCTGGATCCGTTGTGAGTGTGGTATCCTTTATTTTCAGAGAGATGGTTCTGTTTGCGGATCTTCGCTCGAAGAGGTGATGAGGTCTTCTTTAGGAACTTTTACCAGCGCGACAAGACTGTCTTCTTTTTTGAGGCGCATAATCAAAACACCTTGCGTATTACGTCCAATGATCCGAACATCGGAAACCTGCATTCGCTGAATCATACCCTTTGCTGAAATCATCAGGATTTCATCTTCATCATGTACCGAAGCAATATCGACTACCGGGCCATTTCTTTGTGTGGTTTTAATATCGCGTAGCCCTTTTCCACCACGGTTCTGAGTGCGATAACGCATAGTTCCAGATGTTGCGGCCAGACTTTCATCACTCGAATCAGAAGAGGCCATCTCTTCTGAGGCGTCTTCTGAGGTATTTGAAATGCCGAAAGGAGTCCGCTTTCCATATCCATTTTCACATACGCTCAGTAAAGTGGCATTCGGATCCAGTGCGACCATGCCAACAAGAGCGTCTTTTTTTGTCAAGGAGATACCTTTCACGCCACGTGTATTGCGTCCCATACTACGGACCTGCTCTTCGTTAAAGCGGATGGCCATCCCCTGTTCTGTCGCAAGCAGCACATCCGTTCCAGATGAAATCATTACCACGTCGACGAG
>CAXEIY010000246.1:0-3576 GCA_963996245.1 uncultured Planctomycetia bacterium
ATGATGATCCCATCCTCGATGGTAGAGTTGAATAAAACGTACTCCGCGTTCTGCCAGACGCCGAGCTAGCAGGCAGTTGGAAGCAAAGGAGCCATCACCTCCTTTATTGTTTTCGAGATGGTTCAGTCCATACATCTTGAGGATGTGATCGGGTTCGTCCGAGATATTCATCAGTTCCGGGACACTTGTTTGCATCCGGAAGGCCATCTCGTATTGACTGATGCGCGTGGTCAATTCAGGGTCATCTAAAACCTGATTGCGCATTTGATTTAATGATTTGACAGCGTCAATCATTTGGGCCTGTGACCTTTGTGTAACGCCTTCAGGACGGTTCACATAGAGTACCGGGTCACCAGATGACCGAAAAGGGACACCTTGAAAACGAGAAGGCAGAAATCCACTATGCCATTGCCGTGCGGCAATCGGTTGACTTTGTCCGCCACCCACACTGGTAAGTACGACATAGCCCGGTAAATTAGCAGTCTCGCTTCCCAATCCGTAAAGGATCCATGATCCCATGCTGGGTCTTCCAGGGATACCACTTCCGGTATTCATTAAAGTGTGGGCAGGATCGTGATTGATCTGTTGTGTTTGAACCGATCGTAAAATGCAGATTTTATCTGCGATGGTTCCAAGGTGTGGGAGTGCGGTGGAGATTTCCTGTTGAGACTGACCATATTTTTGAAAGACATGCTGCGGACCAAGACATCGCAATTCGGCGCCTTGAAGTTGGGCTATCTGTTTCCCCTTGGTGAGAGAAGACGGCATCGGTTTGCCATCCTCTTGTGCGAGGGTTGGTTTGAAGTCGAGTGTTTCAAGATGGGATGGTCCTCCAGCCATACAGAGGTGAATAACACGTTTTGCCCGGGGTGTCTGATGTCTTGGGGTCAGGATACCTCGCCACTGGTCCGTGGGCGAACTGGATTCAGAAGCCGCGCAGGACTGCCTGTGATTTAACAACGATCCCAGAGCAGTTAATCCGACACCCAGACTGGAATGTTCCAGGAAAGCTCGGCGGGAGTGTTGTGATTCGCTTGTTTGAATGGTGTGCATGGAGGTGTCCTGAATCAAATTTGTGCGGTTCAGCCTTATTACGGGTCAAAGAAGTTCCCTATCGGAGGTGTTAAAGGAAGACTTCTCCAAGGTGTCAATATCGTGTGATCGTTTCGTGTAAATTAAGGAGAGTTCGGGTTACCATCGTCCAGGAAGCGAGTTCCACAGGGTCGATGTTGTCAGGGACCGGTTTCAGGCCAACCTGGAGGAACGCGATTGCCTGGCTTCTGTCTTTCTGAAACAGTTCTTTTTGGTCGTGGAGCAAGTTCAGGAGAACCTGAATCTCCCTTTCTTGAGGATCGCGAGACAAGGCGATTTGGAAGGCCCGTTGGATTAGTGCGGTTGCATCGAGTTCGGATTGGCCCAGGAGTTGTTGAGCAAAAAAACGAGCTGCTTCCACAAAAGTCGGATCGTTCATCAATACCAATGCTGCCAGGGGAGTATTCGAACGAGGACGTTGCGCGACACATTCCTCCCGAGATGGTGCATCGAACGCTTTCATCGCGGGGTGAATATATTGCCGTTGCCAATGGATGTAGATTCCTCGCCGGTATTGCTGGTTATTCTGATCGGAACGATACTCTCGTTTGGGGAAGTTCAGATGTCGATAATAACCTTTGGGTTGGTAGGGCCTGGAAACAGCGCTACCTGCAACTTGACGATTTAACAGGCCTGCAATAGCCAGTGCGTTATCACGGACGGTTTCAGCGGAAAATCGAAAGCGGGATTGCCGTGCAAGCAGCTGATTGAAAGGGTCGGTTACCTGAAAATCTTCACGAGGGAGAGAACTTTGACGGTAGGTCCCTGACGTTACAATCAAGCGAATCAGGTGTTTGATATTCCAGCCAGAATCCATGAACTCTACCGCCAACCAGTCCAGCAGGTCAGGATGGGTTGGTGATTCTCCTCGAATTCCGAAGTCATCAACACTGTTGGAGAGTCCTCTTCCAAAAAAGAGCATCCAGAGACGGTTAACAAAGACTCTAGCCGTTAGCGGATTGCTTCTCGAAACAAGCCAGTCTGCCAATTCCAGGCGTGTTTGGCGATCGTCAGTTTCGGGCAATCGCCCCATGGAAGAAGGAACAGCCGGCATGACAATTTCTCCGCTGTCATCCATCCAGTTCCCTCGAGGTAAAACCCGGGTGATCTGGGGAGTTGTAGTAACTGTTGCGATAATCTTCGGAATCATGCCGTCCAGCTCAGTCAGACGATTTTCAAAGAGCGCGAGTTGTTCTCGGGGCTTCTGAAGCAGGGGAGTCACACTGTGGTGATACGCTTGCAATGTTTTTTGTTGTTCTGAGGAACGTTCTGGAGGGCTCAACGGAAGGATCGGTTTTATGTTTTCGGGGATATGTAACTGAAGCGGATGGAAATAAAATCCATAATTTCCCGTTTGGTTACAGATTTTAATGAGCAGATGGTTCTCACCTTCCTCCAGTACAACCGGCAGCGTTTCTTGGTTTGGTGCCACGGTACGTGTGGTTTTGTTTTCCAGAACTTCGGTATCGTTAAGAAAAATCCGGATACTGTCATCACTACCTAGAGATAAGCTGACCGATGTTTTGACTTTCATTCGGATCAACCGATACAGGTAGGTAGCGCTATGATCGCCTGTAAGGTCATGAATCTGCCCATCTTTCCATTCGGGGTGCTCTTTCCACTTGAGAGAGGATCCGTAGGTCGCACGAAGGTCCAGTTTCTTTTCTGGTCCGAATGATCGGTCATGCGCTTCATCGAAGGAATCCGCTTGGAACGGCCCGATAGAGTACCAGGGGCCTATTTCCGGTTCGGCCGCCAGGATAGGCTCAAGCGATTGCTCCCATAGTACCTGGTCGAGATCGAGTTCTGCAGTTGGCGTGTCGATATGGGACTGAAGCTCCTTTACTTTTTTCACCAGATGGTTCCGGTCACGGTCCTGCTGAGGAGAAGGTACTTGCAGGTAAGGAGGAAAATCTTTCCCGTAGACGCCCACTTGTTGAATATCCGAGAAAAAGGCGCTGAACTGATAAAATTCTTTTGTGGAAATAGGATCGTATTTGTGATCGTGACACTCTGCACATCCCAAGGTTGTCGCCAGCCAGACAGACGAGCAGTTGCGAACCCGATCGGCTGCGTATTTGGCCAAAAACTCCTTGGCTTGTGAACCGCCCTCACGCGTGATCAAGTTGAGCCGATTGTACGAGGAGGCAATCTTTTGTGACAGCGTGGCATTAGGTAAAAGGTCGCCAGCGATTTGATTGCGTGTGAATTGATCATAACCCATGTTGGAATTCAGTGATTGAATCACCCAGTTTCGATACGGAGTGATATCCCAGATATTGTCGGCATGAATGCCGGTTGTGTTCGCATAGCGGACGAGATCAAACCAATACATAGCCATCCGTTCACCATAGTGGGGTGACTTTAACAAACGGTCGACTTGTTTTTCGTAAGCGTCCGATGAAGGGTCCTCTATGAAAAGGCGAACCTCTTCGGGGGTAGGCGGCAGTCCCGTCAGATCAAAACTAAGACGACGTATAAGCG
>CAXEIY010000247.1:0-15644 GCA_963996245.1 uncultured Planctomycetia bacterium
ATTGGGCCCGCGAAGCATAGCGGTAATGGAGCCCACTGAAGGATACATCGGGCTGGGTCGAGCAACACTGGAACCAACGTAACCGGTCAGCATATGGTGAGGACCGCTGATATGATCACCTGCCGGGTGGCGAATAGAACGGATAATACTCAATTTATCCATTACCTTGGCTTGTTGAGGAAACAATTCCGTCAACTGAATACCTGCAACGTTGGAATCAATAGGCTGAAAAACTCCTCGATATTCAGAAGGCGCATTTGGCTTAAGATCGTACATGTCCATATGACTGGGACCACCCTCCAGCCAAAACAGGATCACGGCATTGTCTTTGGTTCCTTGACCGCCTTCTGCGCCAGAAGCTCGATGCTTCAACGCATTAGCCAAGGTTAGGCCCCCCGCGCCGATTGATCCAACCTTCAAAAAGGATCGCCTGGCTATTCGGTCACAGTAAGCCGTTGTATCTCCGAAACCTACGTTTAACACGTGTGACTCCTCTGATTGAATGGACCTACTATATGCTATCCCAGAGCATCGAATGGGGCAAGTTTAGCGACGTTCCACGATAGAATTGCCAGCAACGGGTTACTGCTCATGCTGGCAGTCAGAAACACTAGGAAGAAAAGGGCCTGAGGCGTGGAAATCCTTTTTCAGATTTGCGGCAATTGTCCTCCTGATTTCAATCCGTCAGATCCAGAACCTCCCTCCCTCGCCCCTGTTGGATCAGAGGAATGTAGGTCTCCAATGTGCTCTGTACGCTTTCATCTGTCAAATCAATCACTTTTCCCTGTTCGTGTGACAGATAGGCCGCCAGGTTGAGTCTTACTATTTCCAACCCATATTCCCAATTCAACATTGGCGATCGACCCTGTGAAAAAGCATTCACTGCATCCTGGTTCTCATCGGTATACCCTAAAATATCCGGTTCATTAGGCTGAATTACCAAAAGACCACGACTGGCGGTCGTTTTTTCCAAAGCTGATTCTGTATTCAAAACTCCTTCCACAGCCGAATCGGTAAGAAAAACTTCTGAAGGAGCTTTCAGCGAATTCATCTCAAAGGCATAGCCGGGCCCCATCCCGTCGAGAGCCAGTCTTAAACCCTGTTTTTCATACATCCACGACACCGTGAACTGACTTTTAACAATCTGGCCGCTTTCTGGATTCCTGTAAGTTACCATTCCCGTTGCAAAATCTTCTGCCGGCGTTTTTTGATAATCGACTCCCTGCTCGTTGAGTAGACGCGCACACCATTCTTTCTGCCCCCATTTTAATAGCGCTAGATCTGCGGATATGGACTGTGGACGCAAAAAGTCGACAGGTTTGTCAGGTGGGGTTAAGGCATACCATCCGACAGCCAGACAATGACATCCCATATCACTCATGACACCGCCACCCTGTCGGATCGGATCCCAAAACCAAGGACGATGGGGCCCCGCATGCTCTTCACTACTACGGGTAAGCACCGGAGGCCCCATTCGTCGCATCACAGGATCCAGTTGCGCACGCTGGCTTTGAACACTGTTCATGTGAATCTGATTCTCAAAATAAGCAGTAGGCAACTTGACAGTCGATATGTAATCCATCATTTTCCGCGCTTCCTGCATGGTCCGAGCCAAGGGTTTTTCACAAATTACACCCTTCAGAACACTACCTGACTGGACCGCTTCAACAATCTGCTCAACATGTTCCAGCCGGGCGTAGTTGGGGCCGAAAATAACCGCCACATCGCAACTGGAAACCAACTCCTGAATGCTGCTACAAACCACCGGATCTCCTAAGCCCATCTCTCGAACCTTTGAGGCCAGTTCATGTGGTGGAGTACGCGAGTAAAGTGCTGACACTTCGATCCCTCGCACCTGTCGCAATGCCCTTAAATGAAAATAGCTGATAAAACCGCCACCGATAATCCCGTAACGAATCATAACTACTCCTTAACTGTTCTCATCGATTCACTGTCACTTGACCGATGCAGGTTCCAGGTGCTGAAAATACAATCGCCTTTACCACGACACACTTCAACGCATGTATCCAGGAAAGTTCGGATCCGTCATTCTCCAATTTGGCATTCAGAAGCAATATCTAAATGTGCCCACAGGAATGGTTAATCCCAAGCTAAATGTCCAAAACTCAAGTCCTTAAAACAGGCGACCCAGCAAACGATCCATCCCAACAGCATCCACTGGTCACCGTAATTCATTTAACACCACCATAAGCAACCATTCTTAAACTTCTTCTCCAGCCACCGCTTGTTTCAAAACGGGCACACGCACTCAAATGAAAACCTATCCTGGTTACTCCCATGTCAGGAACCAGAACTGAAAACTCGGTAGGCACGGTCAATCACATCATTAACAGCCTGTCCTGCTTCCCCCGTAACCACAGGACATTTATCATCAAGAACAGCAGATGAAAAGTCCTCTATCAATGGCGTATGTAAATTCTCCGCAGGCGGAAGTGACTCACTGCACCGATCACTTCCCTTTTCAATAATCAGGAGACCTTTATTGAGCGGATCAACAGACAAACGTCCATCACTTCCCAACACGGTAAATGAATCCCATTCATTCGATGTACCAAAGAAGCACTGAAGAAGTCCATGTGCTCCTTTGTCAAACTGCATTAATACACTCGCGACATCTTCCGCGTCGTAATCAGCGGACACGGTGTCACAAAACGACTCCACACGCTTACACGGTCCAAAAAGGTCCAGAAAAAGATCAATCCGATGACTCCCGATATCCATCAGAGCCCCACCGCCACCTAATTCAGGCCTAGCGCGCCAGTAACCGTCATCCCCGGGTGCGAATGGAAAGGGGCTCGAGGTTACAGCCGATGCGCTGAGAGGTGTCCCAATGGTACCCTGTTCTATCAATTTCTTCATACGTGCTACGACCGGATAGAACCGACGGTAATAAGCCACTCCCAGCTTAACCTGCGCCCCGTTGCAGATTGTTTCCATTTGCTCACACTCCAACGCTGTCAAAGCCATCGGTTTCTCTACCAGTACGTGTTTGCCGGCCTCGGCAGCCTCTATCGTCTGTGATCGATGAAGAAAAACCGGTGTTGCTACATAAACCGCGTCAATGTCAGGATCTGAAATCAAGTCTTGCGCACGAGAATAGGCTCGAGACACTCCAAACGTGGAACAAAATTCCTTTAACTTGGACTGATTTCGACGACACACGGCAATCAAATCACTACAGGGATCCTCTTGAATTGCCCTGGCCACACGTTTTCGAACAATGTCTCCACACCCAAGAATCCCCCACTTTACCTGTCTCATTTTTTCCCTTCCAAGATCGGTCAGTAACCGGCTTTCAATGACAGAAAAATATTGCTCCTTTGATTTTCGAGTGACTTCTCTGTATCCGTGAACGTTCAGTAACCAACCAGACTATTCCGATCCCTTCTGAACACCAGAGAACACGTACGAGACTCGTGCGACAGTAAGAGACCATCCAGAAGCATGCCTGCGCACCTGACAAACGCGATCTGCGTCAATGCGGTTCAGACCCAAGGGCCACACACCCACTTGCCTGCAGCATGGCTATGCAAACAGTTCTCGGCGCACTTGTCCTTCACCAGCTATGCGACGAGGGACACCGAATCGATCCCCGACACGTAACTCTGGATCGATACCCAGAAGATAGTAGATCGTCGCAAGAATATCTTTTGGAGATATAGGATTTTCTGTCACATCACCCGCAATACGATCGGTGCTGCCCACCACACGCCCTCGTGCAACACCTCCACCTGCCAGTACAATCGAATAGGCACGTGACCAATGATCACGACCGGCATTAGCATTAAAACTAGGTGTCCGCCCATGCTCGCTCATCCAGATTACCAGAGTTTCATCCAGCATACCCCGATCATCCAGATCCTCGATTAGAGCGGAAAAACCGTTATCGAAACCAGGCAACAAACGGTCCTTGAGTCGATACGTCTGATTCCAGTGCGTGTCCCAATCCGTATTGATCGGACCGATCTCATCCCAGAAAACCGTAACGAATTTTCCACCTGACGCAACCAGCCTCCGAGCGGCCAGACAGGATTGTCCAAACAACGTCATCCCATAACGTCGACGTTGTTTTTCTGATACCTTGCGCACATCCAATGCCTGCCTCATGCGCACTCCGGTAAGAAGTCTGTATGCCATTTCGTTGAATCGATCATACCCCGATGTACTGGGGTTTTCTTCGATTCCAGAACGCAGGGAATCGAGTTGCTCCGAAAGAGAACGACGACGATTGAGACGATTCACGGTCATCTCGGGACGTAGCTGCGCACCTTCTATATCAAACCAGCAATCGGGATGTACGCCAGCATAGGGATCTGCCACATCGTGTACTTTTCCACCCGCGGGATGTGTTTTTTTGATCATACGCGTGTGCGTTCCTTTGAATTCGGTCACCACCGGATCATACGCCGGCCCCAGAAATGCCCCATAGGGACCTGCAGTCGCAATCCCGCCATTCTTGGAATTCATCTTCCACGGCAGCGCAATATTACGGGGTATGCGTGGTGCCCCGGACGACTGAACACGATCCATTACGTAATCGACACAGGAACCGACAAACGGCCAATGATCTGGGTCACGTGGATCCACTTCCAAGCGAGGAGTGTAATTTGGAATTCCCGTCGTCGCGTACGCAACACCATGTACTGGGAACGGATGAGACATGGAACGTATTACGGTCACCCGGTCCATTACCCGGGACAACTCAGGTAACCCTTGTCCAATCTGCAACCCCGAAACAGTCGTATCAATCGCTTCACTATAATCGCCACGTATCTCATCCGGAGCTTCTGGCTTCGGGTCAAACGTTTCATGCTGGGGAGGGGAACCATAAGGGAAACAAAGGATGCAGGACTTCGCCTTCCCAAAGGGACCTGAAGTATGGTCAGAGGACGCTAACAAAGATTGCATGCGCAGGAATTCAGACAGGCTCAATCCGAGAGTACCGAGCCCACCCACCTGCAGAAAATCCCGCCTAGTAACACCTCCGCACATCGTGCGGGGAGTCCCGAGAATTTCAAGCATACCTGTTTCCTCATCCAAGGAAGCTCGCAAACAACCTATATTATCAAACCCATCTTATCATGGCTCTTACATCCTGAAAACCTGAAACCATTCCGGTGTTGGATAGACAGCAGACAGATCGGTCACCGTCACTTCCTGTTATCGTAAAACTTCTATACACAGGTCCTATTAAAGTCCCGTGTTCAGTGCGGAAAGAGATTCAGGCAAAAATCTTCCATTTTCCCGGATACATTGATCGTCAAAATAAATTTGACCACCTCCGTAAGCTGGTGTCTGAATGGATACAAGATCCCAATGAATCCGACTCCGGTTCCCGTTATCCGCGACGTCGTAGGCATTACCCGGCGTTAGATGAAAGGAACCGCCTATTTTCTCGTCGAACAGCGTATCCAGCATAGGAGACTGAATATGATTATTGCACCCGAGTGACCACTCTCCGATATAGCGTGCCCCTTCATCGGAATCGAGTATCCGGTTCAATGCTTCGGGTGCATTGTCACAGGTTGCGTTCACAATTTTTCCGTCTTTAAATTCGAACACAATTCCCTGAAAGACAGTTCCCTGATACCTTGAAGCTGCATTAAACTGAATGGTTCCGTTTACGCTATCTCGAACGGGAGCAGTAAAAACTTCTCCGTCGGGAATATTGCGACCGCCATGACACGCAATGACGGGAATGTCCTTGATAGAAAAAGCCAGGTCCGTTCCCGGCGAGACTATTCTGACACGATCTGTCTGAAGCATTAACTCTCGGAGCGGCTCCTGGTTCTTTGCCATCTGACCGTAATCCGCTGTACAAACACGGAAATAAAACTCCTCAAAAGCCGATGTACTCATTCGAGATGCCTGTGCCATGGAGGCTGTAGGATATCGCAGTACAACCCAACGTGTATCGGGAACTCGCACATCGATATGAACCGGTTGCCACCAGTACTGCTGATAGAGTTCCATCTTATCGGAAGATACATCGGAAAATTCATCGCTGTTGGCAGTACCTCGGATTCCGATATAGGCGTCCATCTGCTGCATCCGCGATTGTTCAAAACCTCCCACAAGAGACATACTCTGCTCGGTGCCGGCTTGATACAGAGAGCGAAGAACCCGATTGTTTTTCCAACTGACCAGCGGCAACGCACCACGCTGCGCACTGAGTTCGACCAGTTGGCACACCAGTAATTCATCGGGCATGTCAAATGCTTCTATCAGTAATTTTTCTCCTGCCTGAATTTGGCAACTATGGTCCAGCAGGATCTCCGCAAGCCTGGTTACACGTGAATCATTCATCCCTTCATCCCATTAAAAACGATACGAGGCTGTCACTCAAATCACTTGGAACCCAGACAAAGCAGACGTCTATCAAACAATGCGATTACCACCTGTTTTCAGGATCCTCGTAAATCGTAACAAAGTAAACGAGGTTCCGTACCCGTCACAGGACTTCGCTCATTTTGATTGATGTAAAGCAACCCTTGACTCAAAACAGGCATTCCCCAGGTATAACGTGATTTCGTCAGCCATGTCCGTGAAAGGATCTGCACACCAACTGGGGAAAGATCCAGCCATACCAGATGTCCCCATTCACCCAGACATAAAACGTTCCCATCTACGACCAGTAGTGAGGCACGACCGGAGACAAAGGGAATGTCCTGTTTAGAACCACCTATCTCCACACTTTCCTCAAGCAGGATCTGTTCGCGCCACATGACCTTCCCCGTTTCCAGTTCCAGGCATACCAAGGTTGCTTCCGGCTCATGTCGACCATGAAAACCATAGAGATATCCGTCTTTGTGAATGGCCGTGGTCCAGTGTGTACCCAGGTCTGGACTTTTCCACAAGAGTTCAAAGCTGAAGTCCGGTTTTACTTCGAGCATTGCTCCACCGGTTCGATAACTAGCTGAAACAAAAATCCGATTACCGGCAACTACAGGTGATGCTGCATTCACAGACACACTGCTTCGACTCCTCCAAGGGAAACGAAAATCCATGGCACCATTCTCTAGATCGATTGACATCAGGCCTCCATCAGCTGGAGCACTTTCGCCTCCTGAAAACACCAATACCCTTCGCTTGCCATGAATAAGCGCTGGTATTGGTGAGGAATAACCAGGTGACCACGATTTACCTGATCCCCATATGGTTTTTCCTGTCCGTTTATCCAACGCCAGAACGCTTGGACCCTGTGGTGCACCGAGATTGACAATGACCTTGTCTCCGTCAACCAGAGGGGTGTCTCCGACTCCAAAATAGTTTTGCTTAAGCCTGTAATCTTTCATCAGGTCACGGGACCAGACTCGGTTCCCCGTTTCCAGTTGTAGACAATGCAGTTTCCCTTGAGCTCCGTAGGTGTAAAGATACGGAGGATCGATCACCGGTGGACAACGTGGACCATTGCTGTATCCAAAATTGTCGGAGTAATCGGTAGGATAGCCGAACTCCCAGAGGGGTTTTCCGGTAACCGCATTCAGTGCACAGACCACTTCCTGGTTCCCCATGCGCTGCAGATAAAAAACACGTCCATCATAAACAGCCGGCACGGCATATCCGGAACCGGTTGGCATTTCCCATACCAGACCCGGACCTTCTTCCGGAAATGTTTTAAGCAGTGGCGACTCACGGGTAACACCATTATGCGTAGGACCGAAAAAATTGGTCCAGTCAGACGTAATGGCACCATCGGCCAGAGGCTTTGGTTTACGATGAACAACCGTTGGTTTCAACACCGATTGATCGGAGTTAACCGGATCTAACTGTTCAGCAATCAGTCTGTTAAAACTCCCCTGCGGCAACATCGACAGGATGACCATCACCACAAGTGCCACACAGCAATGAAACCACCTCACAACAACATCGGTGCGATCAATCACCACACTGCTCCCAGCAAGAAAGTGAGCTTATCTAATGAGAATTCCGATCGGACGATCACGGTGTCCATGTATCATGAATCGCGATCTGCCATTGTAATTCGCTTTGTGTTTCCCGCAATGCGGAAGCGGTTATGAATATACGAATTGTCCCTTTATTCCAGAACGTTCCCTCAGAACTGTTTACCGGTTTTATGAACGCGTTTTGTTACTGCTTGCATCTCCCTGGCAATCCTGCGATGCTCTTCGGGATATCAGGTTTCACTCGTTGGTGATCGGGGCCCGCTGGAATGAAATTCCACCGCTACAGCCTGTTTCCAGCGGGATGACACCACCCGGCTTTAATGTCCGTCTTTCAACCAGGCACCTTAGCTGAGGATCTCCATGAATTTAACGGTAAAAGACATCGAACGTATCTGGCTGGACGTACCGTTTCGTCCCGTTCCACAAAGGAACATGATTCGCGAATTACCCCACTGGACCATATTTGAACTCTGCAAAGTCACACTCGAGTGCGGGGTCATTGGTGTCGGTGAAACCATGCAATTTTATACCTGGGGAAACGTAACCGACGAATCGGTTGAACGCGCGCTCGGCAGGCCTGCGACAGAAACCATGTGGGATGATACGCTTGGAGCCGGTCTCCAGATGGCTCTGTTCGATGCCGTTGGTAAAGCCGTCGAACGACCTCTCTACGAACTGCTTGGTCAAAAAGTAAGAAATGACGCTCCCATCTCATGGTGGTCCATCGACATGTCCCCGGAAGACTGGCTGTTGGAATGCAAAGAAGCAATCCAGAGGGGGTACACCAGTTATAAATTCAAGGCGAGACCCTGGTTTGACCTCGACGAGCAACTGCGTGTAGTCACGGCAGAAGTTCCGGAACATTTTGAGATCGATCTGGATTTCAACACAATGTGTAATGACTCAGCGCATGGGGCAGGCATTCTCACAAAAATTGAACGATACCCTCATGTCAAGATTTATGAGTCTCCCATTCCACAGGGGGACGTAGCCGGCAATCAATATCTGCGGCGCCAAACACGCATTCCCATTGCGATGCACGTTGGCAACCCTCCCTTTATAACGGCGCTGAAAGAAGATGTCTGTGATGGTTTCGTAGTCTGCGGGGGAGTCAGTCAGGTCCTTCGGGAAGCCCGAATGATTGCTGAAGCCAACAAGGTCTTCTGGCTGCAGCTGGTTGGCACCGGCCTGACCGCAAGCCTGGCCCTGCACATAGCAGCCGTTTCAACACATGCAAGATGGCCGGCGGTGAACTGTGACAATCTCTACGAAAATGCGCTCCTGAAAGAACCCATTCAGGTCCAAGGCGGTTATACATCGATACCAGAAAATCCGGGCCTTGGCGTGGAAGTAGACTGGGATGCCGTAGAGCAATTCCGCATCGACGTGATTGATAAGCCCTATCCATACCCAGACCTGCTGATTCAAGTCTCCTGGCCTAGCGGAGAAATCGATGATTATGCCCACGGCCTTCAGTACTGGGATGACTTTATCGGAGGGCGCCGTCCGGTCTTTGTACCCGGAGTGCGCACAGACATTATTCCCAACGACGGAACCGAACAGTGGAAAACCCGCTACGCCGAAGCACTAAAAAAACCGAGCTGGGAAATGCGTCCTAATTAGGAAGCTCGTCTCTGTGCACCTGCCCCTGAAATTTGTTTCCCTGTCCATGAATTTCGGTGCGGTTTTATAACCAGGAAATGCCTAATCCCATGACCCCCTCAGCATCTCCCGACAACGTAACCGAACAACCGACTCGTGTCCGATGGATGATCTTTGCTCTCGCCTGTGGGTCATCCTGGTTTCTCTATCTGCACCGCTATACCTGGAATGTAATCAGCCCGTTTCTCGAATCCGACCTTGGACTCAGTAAGACCGAACAAGGAGTGATCTTCGGGTTCTTCACTTATACTTACGGTTTTTTGCAGATTCCAAGTGGTATCCTCTGCGACTGGATGGGTCCACACTTCTTCCTTGGTATAGCGATCGTCCTCTGGTCTCTTCTGGTCCCTCTTTTCGGAATAGCAGGCGGAAAGCCCGGGTTGATCGCAGTGCGACTGGCGTTTGGAGCTTCCCAGGCCGGCGCCTACCCGGCATTGTCAAAAGTCACGGGAACCTGGTTTCCGGTCAAAACCCGAACGATTGTACAGGGGTGGGTCGCAACCTTTTTTGGCCGTAGTGGTGGCGCCATGTCCTCGATCATTATGGGAACCGTACTGATCGGATTTTTCAAACTGGACTGGAAATGGGCGCTGCTCGTAATGGGACTTTCCGGAAGCGTGTTTGGACTGATATTCCTGAAACTATTTCGCAACTCACCCAGGGATGACCCTCGCGTCAATGATGCTGAAAGGGCACTGATTGCTGAAGGAGCTCCCCCCGAGAATCCCGATGCGCCTCCTGTGTTGCGATTTGGAACCGCCATTCGTAATCGCAGCATGCTTTTTTTCATCCTCCAGCAGATTACCAGTGCCGGAGCTGACAATGTCTATGTGGTATACATGGGTGACTATTTTATAAACACCAAGGGATTCGCCATCACCCAGGCTGGTCTGTTAATCAGCTTACCTCTCTGGGGTGGCGCCATCGGCGGGATGCTTGGAGGCTTTGTCAACGACTGGGTTATTCAGATAACCGGTAGCCGGCGGTGGGGACGAAGCCTGGTCGGCTTTACAGGTAAATTCATTGCCTGCGCGTTAATGTTCGTCGCTATTTCTCAGGACAACGGCGTAGCCGCTGCCTGGGCACTGTTTGCTGTCAAATTCTTCAGCGACTGGAGTCAGCCAACCGTATGGGGAACGTGTACCGATATCGGTGGCCGATACGCTGCAACCATATTCGGCGTCATCAACACATCCGGTTCCATTGGAGGAATCATTGGCCCTCCTCTGTTTGGCTATATCCTCGATATGAATACTACCAAAGAAATTGTCGATGACGTTGTGATCAGTAGCATCGCCAATTACAACCCGCTTTTCATGACCGTGGCCTCACTATATATGATCAGTGCGCTGTGCTGGCTGCTTACAGACTGTACTGAATCACTGGAATCCCGACTTGAGTCCGGCAACCTGTGATGCTTGCGTTGATCGGAAAACATCGCTATACGCGTATCTATATCTGAGTGCGTGTTCTCGGATGTATCCTGGCACGGTGAGACCCATTTGCTCGAGAGACTCTGCCTCATCCCCAAATGGGTACACCCACTCATCGAACCATCTCTCGTAAAAAACATGACTTGACGGTTACTTTTACATGTCATTCCACTCGCTATCACATGTCCGAACCGAGCCGAAAACCCTTACTTTTGTTTGGCATGTCTGATACGGGCATGATAATGTGCTGCACAGCAGCTGAGACAATAATGAATGCTGCTGACGGCTCAGAACGTGCATTCTTCAGGTTTAAGAGCACCGGTATTGCCATCCCGATTCTTTTTATAAGCAACCAACCCGCAACCACCTATCTTCGCTGTGGCAACTGTGGTATTGCGTGTGCTGCCAATCACAGGAAACCTTCATATAGTATGACCGAGATCCCATGACTTCCTTAGTGCCTCCCGACAACGGATCCGAACAACCCACCCGTATTCGCTGGCTGATCTTTCTGCTGGCCGGAGGAACCTCATGGTTCCTTTACCTGCACCGTTACACCTTTGCATTGATTAAACCCCGGCTTCAGGACGAACTCGGCCTGAGCAGCACGCAACTGGGGTACATGGACTCTTTTTTCAGCATCACATATGCCGGGCTACAGTTTCCGGCTGGTCTTCTGGCTGATTCCGTAGGAGTGCACTGGTTGCTCGGAGGACTGATTCTCCTATGGTCGGTAGCGATGGCATTGCATGCCTGGGCACCGGGCATTCAAACCCTTTACTTGTCACGATTGCTGTTCGGAGCTGGACAGTCTGGTGCCTACGCACTGCTTAGTCGACTGACACGCCTCTGGTTTCCAGCCTCCGTTCGAACCACCGTCCAGGGATGGGTCGGTGTCTTTTCAGGTCGGTTCGGTGGTTTGTGTGCCAATATTATGTTTGCCACCTTTCTGGTCGGCATTATCGGGCTGGACTGGCGAATCGCGATTTACCTTTTGGCCGGGGCTGGAATCCTGCACGGCATTGCATTCCTCTGTGTCTATCGTGAAACACCACGCGACCATCCCTGGTTGAACAAAGCAGAAGTCTCGCTGATTGAAGGTGCTGAAAACGGGAATCCAGAACAGGCGGGTGTGGACACCTCCATTTCTTTTCGGGCACTCTTTGGCATGATGCGGATCCCGGCCATGATGAACCTCACGATGGTCGTAGCTATGACAATTACCAGCACCATAGCAGATCAAATCTACTCACACTGGATACCCCTTTTTCTCTCTGCCGAGCACGGGCTTAATTTTAAAGAAATGGGTATCTACTCAGCGCTCCCCCTGCTGGGCGGGGCCTGTGGAGGTGCTATCGGTGGATTTCTGACCGACCGGCTGATTCGACAAATGGGAAACCGGCGTTGGGCCCGCAGTCTGATCGGCGCAGCGGGCAAAGCAGCGGCTGGGATAACGCTTGGCGTAGCCCTGTTGGGCTTCTATGACAATCCCTATGTATTCTGCGGCCTGCTCTTTCTGGTTAAATTCTTTGCGGATATCAGTCTGGCTACCAGCTGGGGAACCATTACCGATATCGGAGGCGTGGCCACCGCCTCGGTATTCGCCTTTAACAATTCAGTTGCCTCACTGGTCGGCGGAGCTTTTTCCCCTATCTATGGATGGGTCGCCGATTCGCCATACGGCTGGAAGCTGGTTTTTACCATCGCCTGTGCTGCCTATTTTCTCTGTGCTCTCTGCTGGCTGTTTGTTAACTGTACCATCCCCGTGTTAACCTCTCCGGAAGGTTCCTCAAATACCGACCGAACTCCCTCTGCGTGAACATTCGGAAACGACTGAGTACTCTTCACCCACCAAAGCTCCATTATCATGCTGCACGAACCACAACCCACCGCGTACGATCTCTCTTTCCGCTGTATGGGCATTCCAGTACGAGTCCATCCCCTGTTTTGGCTGATCGCCTGCCTCTTGGGATGGTCCGACCACTTCCAACTCGTCATTCTCTGGATTGTTGCGGTCTTTCTTTCGATTCTGGTACATGAAATGGGCCATGCGCTGTGTGCCCGTCATTTTGGTTGTCAACCATGGATTGTACTGCACGGATTTGGAGGATTGGCCATCTATCACGATACCTATTCGATGCGGGTTGGGCAGCGTGTAATGATTGCCTTTTGCGGCCCACTGGCTGGATTCCTTCTGGCAGGCGCAACGTTCTTCCTTTACTACCAGTTCTTTGGGTCACCTTCTGTCTTTTCAGATAACCTTCTCTTGAAAGCATTCTTTCAGAATATGCTTTGGATCAATCTTGCATGGGGCGTCATCAATCTGGTTCCTGTGTGGCCCCTGGATGGCGGACAAATCAGTGATCACCTGTTACGATTCTGGTTCCCTTCGACGGGATTTTCACTTTCACGAAAAAGTTCCATTCTCTTTGCTGTACTGCTGGGACTGATCGCATTTCAATATTTAAAGCAACCCTACCTCGGCATGATGATGTTTTATCTGGCATTTCAGAATTTTCAGGGATTGCAAAGTCCTTTCCCTCGGTGACAGGACGCTCTGATTAAGAGAACCACGGTCGCTATCACAAGTGACGTTAACGGTGAAAGCCGTTAGTATTAAGTGTGGACATCAAATACATCCAAATAACAGGAGCAGATACCATGATCGACTCGATTCCAGGTATAGCCGATCGAGCGTCGAACATGACGTTCAGCCAGAATGAAATTCAGCGATACAGCCGACACCTGATCATGCCTGAAGTAGGGATGACCGGACAGAAAAAATTGAAATCCGCCAGTATTCTGCTGATTGGTGCGGGTGGCCTTGGTTCTCCCCTTGGACTGTATTTGGCTGCAGCAGGAATTGGACGACTCGGATTAGTCGATTTTGATGTTGTCGATCACTCGAATCTCCAGAGGCAGGTACTTCACACCACCGCTGATGTAGGTCGCCCCAAACTTCAGTCCGCTGCCGAACACCTCCAAGCTATTAATCCAGAAGTCGCACTCGATCTTTATGAAACGCATATCTCTTCAGCCAACGCAATGGAATTGATGGAACCCTATGATATTGTAATCGATGGTACGGATAATTTTCCGACACGTTACCTGGTTAATGACGCATGTGTTCTGCTCGGCAAGCCCAATGTTTATGGATCCATTTTCCGCTTTGATGGACAAGCCTCCGTATTCCATCCTCCTCATGGCCCGTGCTACCGCTGCCTTTTCCCTGAACCACCGCCGCCGGGAATGGTACCAAGCTGCGCTGAGGGAGGTGTTCTGGGAATACTGCCTGGTACCATTGGCGTGATCCAGGCAACCGAAGCGGTCAAACTGATCCTTGGAACCGGGAAATCTCTAATTGGCCGTCTGATGATTTACGACGCCCTCGATATGACCTTTAGAGAAATGAAAATCCGACGTAATCCGGAGTGTCCTCTGTGCGGTGAAAATCCGACGATCAAAGAATTGATTGATTATGAACAATTCTGTGGCATTCCCAGTCAGCAGGAAGACACCAGCCTGTCAGAACCGAACTGGGAAATCAGTGTTTCCGATCTCCATGCGCAAATCCAAGGAGATCCTAAACCTTTCATCCTTGACGTGCGCAACCCGGTTGAATATGAAATCTGCAAATTACCCGAATCGGTTCTCATTCCACTTTCTCAACTACCCCAGCGCACTGGTGAACTGGATCCTAATCAGGAAATTATTGTGCACTGTAAAACCGGCCAGCGCAGTGCCCAGGCAGTTGAGTTTCTTCGGGAGGCTGGTTTTCAAAAGGTGAAGAACCTCTTGGGCGGCATTGAGGCTTGGGCGGAAGAAATCGACGCTGACATGCCCACGTACTGAAAATCTTCCACTCCTAGAGGACATTAAACGTGACCATCACATTTTCTGGGAATTCACGTTATCTGCCACAGGGTAGACAGTGGATCGTCCCATGCCTGCTCTTACCCCTGGCCATGTCCGCGGGTGCTTTCACCATACATTTTCTGACTCCGAAACCCGACTCGGAAACCCTTACGGTAGCCGCCGGAGTTGCCGCTACGGCCGAAGACTGGGAACAGCTACTCTTCGAAGGCGGAGACGAGAAAGCAGGGGAACAACTTTTTTTCGACCCTAAAGGCCCCGCCCGATGTGGCGCATGCCACAAGGCTTACGGTAGAGGCGGTGATCAAGGGCCCAATTTAATGATGGCCGCAAAAACGCCACGACATCTCCTGATAAAAAACATCCTCGATCCGAACGACGACATCAGTACCGGCTTCCAGTATTTTCAGATTGAAACAACAAATGGACGATCTTATTTTGGCAAGTCCAAGCCTTCTAAGAATCCTGAAATTTTAGGTTTGATTCTGGAAAATGGACGTTATCTGGAAATCGAAAAAAGTCAAATTGAAACCCAGCGCATGATGTCACCCATGCCCAGTGAATATGGTCGAGGCCTTTCATTGCAGCAATTGAGAGACCTGATTACCTTTTTGATGAATCAACCCATCAATCTTCCGCGAATTCAAAGAAAGTCTCCCTCTTAACGCACACATCCGTGAAACTCCTGACGGCGACCGTACCCTGGATAGCAATCAAACCTGCCCACATACCCATCAATCCTCATCAC
>CAXEIY010000248.1:0-119349 GCA_963996245.1 uncultured Planctomycetia bacterium
ATCCCCACGGGAAACCGGCAGTCGCACTTCACGTGGACAATCTTGAAATGGCGATGGAAACACTGGAAGAACAGAAATGCATCCTACTGCGTGAAGCCGACCTGACCGCTGAAGATTGAGCCAACTGACCCTAATTTTTTCCATCTCTCAATTGCAGTTGCTGCATCATGACATTGGTTTCGTAATAAGCCTCTGCTATCCACTGCTCAATGGTTTCCGGATCGGGAGCATACTCCAGTTCCACCGATATCGTCCCTGAAATACCTAATGCTTTGATCTCACGCAAATAAGGCATGAAATTCACTACTCCACGTCCCGGTGGCAAATCGCCGTGCACTTTCCCGTCACAATCACTGATGTGAACATGTATTGCTTTTCCTTTTAACCGTCTCAGATCCTGAGGAGCAACACCCGCAAGGTGAAGATGAGAAATGTCAATATTGGCTTTAACGGCAGGACTTTTCACTTCATCGATAAAACGAACCATACTATCGACATCTCGAAGCAAGGACATCGCAAAGGGCTCCATCTCCAAGGCAATCTGCAACCCGAGATCCATCGCCCGAGAACCCAGTTCTCGACAGGATTCGACCCCCATTCGCCACTGCTCTTCAGGTGGTATTACTTCCTGGTTCCAAATGTATTCTCCCATTACTAACAGCACATTATCCGCTCTGAATTCGGACGCCAATTCGAGAAACGCTTTAACACGGTCGAGATGGAATTGTCGGACACTCCGATTAAAGTCAACGAGTCCAACCGCGACACAGGCCAATGAAACAATCGGCAATCCTTCCTGATCACAGGTTCGTATGATCTGTTTTTTTTCTTCAACATCTATTTCCAGGGGATCGGTAAAAATATCAATGGTGTCAAAGCCCAGTTCTCGCGTTTTAATGATTCCGTAGTCTGTAGGGCGTCCAGCCTGTTCCCAGGCAGAGTTGATCAATCCGAGCTTCATGGTTCTGGCTCCTGCCTCTGGATTCGCCATGTCATACCGAGTAAAGACACTCCTTGAAAATAACGAAACTCTTGATGCCATACAAATAGCTCATAAAATGAATCCGCCAGCTTTGTTGTATATTTCCACCAAACCTTACAGGAGATGCCATGCCCCTTTCAGGAAAAACTGCTTTGATCACAGGAGGAGGAACCGGTATTGGAAAGGCTGTTGCCAAACATTTTAGACAAGCTGGGTGCAACGTTATCATTTCTGGACGAAGGGAAGAAAAACTACGCGAAACCGCTGAACAGATTGGACTCTCATCGGAAATGAAATACCGGGCTACAGATATGAGCGATCGTGCTCAAGTCAATGATCTGATTAGCTGGTGTCATAAGGAATTCGGGGATATCGACATTCTCGTCGCGAATGCAGGTGTTAATGTGGTCGAACGTCGGCTTGAAAACATTACTGCTGAAAATTGGGATTACATTATGAATGTCAATGCAACCGGTGCATTTAATATCATGCACGCGGTACTCGAACCGATGCGTCAACGTAAAGATGGTCTTATCATCAGCATTTCTTCCATTGCGGGAATCCGTCCCAGTGAACTGGGTGGCGCTGCATACAGCGCTGCTAAGGCGGGAATGGATGCCCTGACAAAAGTCATCGGCCTGGAAGAGCGCCACCATGGAATTCGTACCTGTGTGATATCTCCAGGTGAAGTTGACACCCCTATTCTCGAACAACGCCCCGTCCCTGTCAGTGACGACCACCGCTCACGAATTCTACAACCAGATGATGTCGCCCGTGCGGCTGTTTTTGTAGCCAGCCTTCCTTCCAGGGCAAGCGTACCGACTCTCGTCATTAAACCCACCTCTCAAGAATTTGTTTAATCCAGGGTAGCTTCCTTATGAACGACACCAACATCTGCTTCCTCTCCGCTCAGGAACTGGGCACCGCATACCGAAACCGAACACTTTCTCCCGTTGAAGTCACACAGGAGGTACTCCATCAGATCGAAAAATTAAATCCCAGCCTGAACGCGTTCTGTACCTTGCTTTCTGAACAGGCATTAACCCAGGCTACACAAGCGGAAGAAGAGTTGTCGCGTGGCGAGGACCGTGGTCCTCTCCACGGAATCCCCGTTTCGATAAAAGACAATCTTTTCATGGAGGGCATCCGCACCACTTTCGGTTCCAAACTACTTGAAAATCATATTTGTAATGAAGATGCCCCTATCATTGAGCGGCTTCGCAATGCCGGTGCCATCTTTACAGGAAGAACCAATACTCCGGAATTCGGATGGAAAGGTGTAACCGACAATCGCATCTTCGGAACTACCAGAAACCCATGGGATCTGGAGCGAACGCCCGGTGGATCTAGCGGTGGAGCGGCATCCGCTGTTGCATCCGGAATGGGCCCTCTGGGAATTGGAACTGATGGCGGAGGATCGGTACGGATCCCTGCAGCTTTCTGCGGACTGGTTGGATTAAAAGCATCCTTTGGAAGAATCCCCAATTATCCAGCTACGGCGGTTGACTCCCTGCGTCATACTGGACCGCTCACACGAACCGTTCTGGATACAGCAATCGCTCTCGACGTCCTGGCTGGACCCGACGAACGCGATCCCTCCTCACTCCCTGAAACAAGGAACCTTTTCAGTTCACAAATCGATGCCGGTATTAAAGGCAAGCGAATGGCATTCAGCTGCGATCTGGGTTATGCCTCAGTGGAAGAAGAAATCCGTGTTCTGTTTGAAAACAGTCTACGTGATTTCGAAAAGTGTGGTGCCACTATCGAACACAAACCTGTGCAGTGGGAAGATCCCTATAACTGCTGGGAGATTTTTTTCTACGGAGGTATCGCTTCAAACCTGGGACCGAAATTAGCGGATCAGGGTGACCTCCTCGATCCTGGACTACGCCAAGTCGTCGAGAAAGGAATTCATTTGTCTGCAGCTGACTACGTGGATGCACTCATGCAACGCAATATGTTCTGGCAAGAGGTGCGAAGCTTATTTGAGACGATTGATTTTCTTGTCACACCTTCGACCGCCGTACTTCCTTTCTCCATTGGAAATAACGATCCGCTAGACGCTTCCGGACAAGCGCCACGTTCCTTGTCATGGACACCGTTCTCTTATCCATTCAACCTGACTGGTCAACCAGCTGTCACCATTCCCTGTGGCTGGAGTCAGAATGGACTGCCGGCAGGAATCCAAATTATCGGTCGACGCTTTGATGATCTCGGAGTCCTGCAGGTAGCAAGAGCATTTGAAAAAATCCTACCCTGGTCGTCACATCGCCCCACATTAGTCAAAGCAGGTTAACCAGCCTGTCATCTCTACCTAACAGCTGTCCATGAAATGTCACTGAAACGGCAAGCGATACCGTTGTTGCCAACCCCCGGCAATTCGAAAGCCTTTAGTTCTAATTCTGTGCCCATACATGAGCATCCTGACCGATATGCCATGTCTGCACCCGGCCATTGGGAAGTTCGATCTTTGCTGTAACCTGAAAAAGATGACCGGTCGTTTCTATTTTGATCGGTCCCTTCAGCATCGGATGACTGAGCCTGGAGAGTTCCAACTCCTTTAATGAGGATGCCCAATGATCGTGATGGCTGCGAAATCCTTTTTGCGCATAGTAGATTCGGTGTAACAACATGCGGATCGGTTGTGCTCGATCCGGTTTGTACCTGGCCTTTCCGGGTTCGAGACTAGAAAACTGAACAAAGCCCCATGTCTCCGGACGATGCATATTGATCACCCCCTGTGGTGACCACACCCAGTTATCCTCGCGCAGTCCATCCTTCTTGCGGTATTTCCCCTCCACAATTTCATGTTTCCATTCAACGCGTGAAAAATTAATCCGCCATTGATCCCCCTCCTTTGGAGGTGTTTTTCGATGGGCCAGCTCGGCCAACACTTTCCAAGGAAAGGCCATTTCAACAGACCATCCCTGATCCGAATCACCCGGTTCATTCAGAGTTCCCGATATGTGCACAGCCGTCTTTAATCCTGGAATTTCCCAGTTATTCAAAGCATTACCGCCGTCCTTATACGGTTTGGGTAACAAAAGATCCCAGCCCGTATTCAATGCATTGATTTCAAATTCATAGTACTCGTGATTGTCACCATCAGGATCAATAAATACTTCAAAATCGTTATCGTGAAAAATAACCGCATCATGACGTGTAAGCGTAGCCCAGACATGTGGCTCTTCCATCCATGCCCCGACATAGAAGTATTGATCATCCCATTGCATCTTAACCCGGGTTTCAAAACGAGGGGATTCGCGAAGCTTCCCTTCAATATCCACAAATGCATCCGTCCATTTGACCTTTCCCCATTCTCGGTCACCCAGTTTGCCATCAACCAATACCGGATTAGTAGCACGATAGCATACGTAAGATCGGGGTCCTGGCTCCTCAGCTGCCGTTTTCCGAACGGCATCTGCCATTCCCACCAATATGATTACTACCAGTCCTATCGGCATGATCTGTTTATGTTTCACCGAATTACCTTCTTTTCTTCAAATAACAATTTCAAGTAGGACTATTGATTAACATGGAGGTTCGATTTCCTCAACGATTTTTCGAACTTCAATCATTCTCTTAAAGACATTTTTGCTCATCCACCACAAATCCTCGCCGAGAGTCATGTCGCACTGTCCCCGCCGCCAGTGTCGAGTCATGTTCCCAAACAATCAGCCATCCTGCATCCGCAGCCTGACCGAGCAATTCTGTTTTCCTTCGACGGGTTACCAGGGGTTCAACGTCAAATGCCGTACACCACATCGAATGCAGATGATGGTGGGTCGGGCAAAGGTCACTGGGGTACAAAATCCGCTGTCGATCCGACTCAATGTATATGGCCTGGTGGCCATTAGTATGGCCACCAGTAAGAATGGAATGTACGCCTGGAACGATTTCTATATCCCCTTCTATCAATTCGATCAATTGATTCTCTTCAAGTGGGCTCAGGTCCTCCAGGTAATACGCATCTCCTAATTCAACCGGTGATGCCATCGCCATTTCCCATTCTACCCGTTGAATCACATGGCGCGCTTGAGGGAAGGTTGGCATCAGTTGACCACACTTGTCTCGACGGGTTAAACCACCCGCGTGATCAAAATGCAAATGTGTCATGATGACCATATCCACCTGGTCCGGATAAATGTCACAGGCAGCAAGATTGTCAAGCAATACATCCGTGTTGTCGAGATCGTAAATAGCCGTTACTTTTGGATCCCATTTTGTCCCATATCCTGAATCGACCAAAATCACCTGACTCCGGTTCCGGATCACCAGACAGCGCGTATCTAAAACGATACGATTTCTCTCGTCTACCTCAACAACACGCTGCCACAATGTCTTCGGAACAACCCCGAACATCGCGCCACCGTCAATTTGGAATCGACCACCACTAACGGAAAAAATATCGAATGGACCTAACTTCATTGACACTTCTTCCTTTCGTATTCTCTGCTTGAGGACATCGATTACGGGGCTCCGCAAGTATCACAAGAAGGGACTCCCGAATCGGGCAGTATCTCCCCTCTGAAATGTCCTCTTCAAGGATTTAACATTTCCTGAATAAACTTTCTGTGATTCTCATGCAGACTGTCTTCCCTGTTATCCTGCAAAGCGAGACTCAGTGCATGACGTGCCTGCTGCCTGGCAATGGCTACCCGATCTCCTTTGTAATCTGAATCAAAACCCTGTGCATCAAGGTACATTGCATAGGCCCATTCTGCTAACCGGACTGGACTACGCGGATGTTCATTCACATTTCGTTTGAATTGATTAACCACCTGAGTTCGTTTATCAACATGGATCGACTTGCGCAGCAATTGCAAAGCCTGCATTGCCTGAATCCTGCCCCGTTCATTTTCACCCAACAGTCGCAAAGACTCGGCATACGCAGCTGTGTAGGCAGCGTGATGAGGGTAAAGTACAAGGCAATAGTCTGACAATCGACTGGCTGCTTTCTCCGCACTGAAAGCGTCCTGGTTGACATAATGGTATTCGAGATAGTGAGAGGCCATCCACCAGTGAGCCGACGCGCGGTTACGATCCAGTGCAACACTTTGCTCTGCCCACAACATTCCGTCCTTAAAAAACTGTTCTGCCTGCTGGTACACAGGTCGAAGAGGTCTTTGTTTACCCCTACCATCGATAAGTCTGGCTTCTTTGTCGTTTCTCCGTCGAGCCTCCAAAGAACGCCACTGCTGAAAACGCAAATCAGCGAGCATCTTTAATGGTACCGGAGAAATCGGATCCATCTCAATCGCGTTACGAAGATGTCTTTCAGCGGCTTCCGGTTTACGATTCCGAATCTGAAATTCAGACAAATTTAATTCCGCCCGAACTGCTGTCGCTGGAGAGGCAGCCATCACAAGGCATCCAACAAACAGTCCCAGTACGATTCCAGAAGACGCAAGCATTCCTACAGGATTCCTTACCACCAACCTCCGTTCATGCCTTAAACTCAAATTAAGTCCGGCTGCCAGAAGAATCCATAGATTCTGCGATACTGACGGATAGTACAGAGATCCGGCTGCAGATAGATTAAGTACCAAAACCATCACTGCCACCGGAATAATAGAACGAACAAACGTATCGTCCGTCAGATATCTGCGCAACACAAAATACGTACACAGCCAGCCTAATCCCAATGACAACAAACGATGACCATCCTCCTCAAACGGTATCAACCCCACCAAGCCAAAAACAAAAATCATTAAAAAGCCTGCCCCGCCCGCAATCCATATTCCATGGTCAAAAGAAAAAAACGAAGAAGGTGTGTCGCCATTTCCCTGCTCTGTATCCAGAGTTACTGACTGACCGACGCGAACAGAACGCCATATTGCTATGCCAAAAATAGCTAAGATCAACAACAGCAGTAGTACAGCAAAAAAACCACTGGTACTCCACATTTCCAGAAACATATTATGGGCATCCGCAATTTCTTCACTGGCCTCGGGATGTTTATAGCTGATGTAATGCTGTTGAAAATTTCCCGGCCCCACACCCCACCAAAAATGTTCCTTAATCAGTCGCCATGTCCCCGTCCAGTACTGCATTCTATAAGACAGCGATAGACCTGCAGTCGTTACAATTAAATGGTCAAACCCTCTGCCTAATATCGAAACAGCCGCCACAATTACCATCGCGATACAACTTAACACTAAGAACCATATCCGAACCCGCAATCCTTCACTGAATAATAACCAGACACCCACTCCCGCAAAGGTTGCTAACCAAGCCGTCCTGCTTTTGGTCAGGTACAGGCAAAGTACCATCAAAAGAACAAAGGTTGTCATCACAACCATCCCCATAAGTGATTTGTGACGACCTGTCAGAAGGGAGCAACTGGACCATGCGACAAGAACCACGAACCAGGGGGCCATAAAACCGGCAAGTGAATTCGTAAGAGAAAAGGTAACCAGAGGTTCATGACTGTACAACAATCGGTCTTCAAAACGCCGGGCAACATCGCTCCCTGGACGCAAACCCAGCTGTCTTTGAAAACGACTTTGATTTTCCAGATACTCCTGTTCATCGCGCGGCTGCAACCAGAAATAGTCATACAGCCCATAAGCTGAAAAAGTAATCGCCAATGCCAGAAGTGCGCGTGACAGAACGTGATTTTCACTCCGAGTTTGTGGTAACTGCCGCATCATAAAAAACATCATTGAAAGGGCCGCCCATTCCCAGGCCAAGTTGATGGCCGGACGACGGGCCAGGGCATTCAACGTACTAATCGCGACAACTGTGGCAAGCGCCAAGACCAACACATCCAGGACGTGAAATTTCCATACAAGCTGTCGCCGAAACACCTGGGACAAAACCCACATGATCCCGACTGCAAACCATCCCTGTGCAATCCATAAACTGCTCCCATCATAGGCAATCTCCATTATCAGAGGGCGGGCGATCATTAACAGCGCCGCTAAGGCCATGGCTGCATATCGCATACGTCCTGCTAAAGACTCACGTACATTGTCCATGGCATTCCCTCTTATCGCAGTATTCTCTCAGGCTGTCGTATCGATTCCCACAAGTTCCGTGACAGCTACTGGAAAAGTGCGAACTTTTCAGGAACAACCGCGTCCGCGAACTGGGATAACAGTCTAAGTACACATCCGCCTGTCTTTCTGAAACGGTGATTGTGATCCTTTGCAAAATCGTCTTGTCTTTACTTTTTCCGCGAGCGACTGGCGGCCATCTCTAAAATCGCAATTATCCCCAAAACACAAAGAACAATCATGGAAACCACAACGGCGCCAGTCCAATGCTCTATGCGGTACAGTAGCAGGGCTCCGAGCCCGGTCGCAAAAGTGGTCAGATATATCGTCAGAACAGCAGCCCGTGGACTCAGACTGTGACTCACCAGACGGTGGGAAAAATGATACTTGTCAGGAAGAAAGGGACTTCGTCCTTGATAGATGCGAATCCCAATCACGGAAACAGCATCGTACAACGGTACAGCCAGCACACACAAAGGAGCAATCACTGCATGTTTAGGCATCCCGGGTTCGTGAAAAGTACCAAGTACCGTAGACACGCTGAGCATCAAGCCCAGAAAGCAACTTCCTGCATCGCCCATGAAAATTCGAGCCGGATACCAGTTATGAACAAGAAATCCCAGAATGGCTCCCGCAAGAACAACCAAAAATCCGGAAACAAACCAATGGGGTTGATCCCCTGCTTGAATCATAACTACCGCAAGTAAGGTAGCAGCAATCGTAGCAACACCACCTGAAAGCCCATCCATATTGTCCAGAAAGTTAAACGCATTGATTAAAGAGACCATCCAGAAAACCGTCAAAGCGCCTGTAAACAAGGAATGGTCCATGAACAGTGTTAACCGGACTCCTCCAAGAACAAGTCCGGTACAGACCAGGACCTGTATCACCAGTCGAATCTGAAATCCAAGTTGATAACGATCGTCGAGCAAGCCCAGCAACATCACTACCGTACCAGCTGCCATGATCCATCCGAGCTTGGCGGATTGTGCAACCATCCCGGGGAGGTGCGTCCGGTACTCCATCGGGACCCAGCTCTGATATGAAGGATCCTTGCTAATTAGCCATGCCAGTATCTGAATAACGCCCAATGTTGTTACAACCGAAAACCAAATCGCAACGCCCCCACCAAGTGGTACCGCACGCTGATGGACTTTCCGTGGATCGGGTTGATCCATTAAACCTAGCCTGGGCGCTATCCATCGCATGAACCAGGTTCCAGCGAACGCAATCAGAAAGGCTGGAACACAAACTAACCAGATGTTGGCACGCACTCAATCCTCCTCCCTCAGGCAACGTCGATAATGATCACGCGCCTGCATGAAGAAAAACTGAAAATCACTCCGGCAATAGTCCGGATAGGTCCAAGGCAATGTCTGGAATTGTCCCGCTTGATACTTCAATGTAATTTCACCATAAATACCGTCTCCCAAGTAAAGACGGTGAGCGTGGTCTTTGGTTGAAGCTAAAACCCACTTGCCCAGACACAAGTATCCGGGGTCCAGATTGACTACGCGTTCCACTCCTGCTTCTTGTTCTAGCTGACACCGTTTTTCCAAATCGTTGGTCTGTAGTTTGATTGAAGGCAGACGGTCAGGAGTAATCAATTGTTTGAAGGCAAAAAACTGTTTCTCCAGTGGGCCTCCCATTGAAGATTCATAATAGTCTGTTTCCATAAATGAAAAACGAGGACTTTCACAGAGAACATCACCATATTCGTCGGTTAATATATGCCGCACTGCAGTCAGCGTTTCGGGAAATGCGCTGAACACTGCAATAATCAACATTACCGGATCATGTGAACCAATTACACCCACAACCCCTCACTTGGCATCAACGCAACGATTCTCGTACCCGGTCTAATTCCGTAACAACTACATCGACTACTTCAGTCCGTGAAACATTCGAGGAATCCTGATCCTCCCTCCACTTGAGTTCAACCAAACCTTCCTTCAATCCACGATGGCCAATCACAACACGAAGCGGAAACCCGATCAGATCGGCATCCTTAAATTTAAATCCGGCACGTGCATCACGATCATCCAGGATTACATCCACTCCCCGATCTTTCAGCTCTTTATAAATTTCATTCGCCGCACTCCAAACCGTTTCGTCGGACACATTCAGCGGTAAAACGACCACTTCGTAGGGTGCCAGAGCCAGCGGCCACAGAATTCCATCAGCATCATGGCGTGTTTCCACCGATGCCGCAATTAAACGGTTTACTCCCATTCCATAACACCCCATTACCAGGGGTAAGCGAGTCTCGTTCTCGTCAAGAAACCTTGCATCCAATGCCTCGCTGTACTTCGTACCCAATTTAAATACATGACCGACTTCAATACACTGTTGCATGTCCATGGTCCCCGAACAGCGGGGACACAAGTCACCCGCTTCAGCAAACCTCAGATCCATGGTCTGTGTGAAAGCAAAATCCCTGACCGGATTGACACCTCTCAGATGCGCGTTCTCCTGGTTGGCTCCCGTAACAGCATTTTTCATTACACCAACTGACTGGTCAACGATCACTTCGCACTGGATACCAATCGGACCTGCAAAACCGACAGGTGCACCGGTAACTTCGCGAATCGTCGATTCTTCAGCAAGAGTCAGTTTTTCTGCATCCAATGCGCGTGTGATCTTTGATTCATTTGCCTCGTGATCACCTCGCACCAGTACAGCGATAGTCCTGTCATCAGCACGATAGATAAGGGTTTTGATCATCTGATCGGAAGTACACCCCAGTAACTCGCATACTTGATCGATGGTTTTCGTTCCAGGAGTATCCACAGTTTCCATCAAATCGTCCTCACTCGTCGGACCTGATTTGTCGGAAATCTTTCCTACTTCAGCACGTTCTCGGTTCGCAGCATAACCACAGGATTCGCAATGCAACACCTGGTCCTCCCCATTGTCCGATGGCACCATGAACTCATGGGAAGCATCCCCTCCAATCGGGCCACTCTCTGCCTCTACTGGTAAAAAAGAAAGACCACAGCGATGAAGAATGCGTCCGTATGCTTCATACATCGCTTCATAACTTCGATCCAGCCCTTCGAGGGAAACATCGAAACTGTAAGCATCCTTCATGATGAATTCGCTGGTACGTAACACACCAAACCGGGGGCGTTCCTCATTTCGAAACTTCGTCTGAATCTGATAGAGCGTAAGAGGTAATTGCCGATAAGAACTGATTTGACTCGCCATCAAATCTGTTATCACTTCCTCGTGAGTCGGACCCAAGGCAAGGTGCGTCTGGTTCTCTCGACGAGATACCTGAAAGGAGATCAGAACCGACCCGAAATCGTCAAATCTACCTGTACGTTCCCAAAGTGAAACCGGATGAAGGCACGGCATCAAAAGCTCAGATGCTCCCGCTAAATCCATCTCCTCTCGCACAATTTGTTCCGCTTTTTTCAAGGCCCTTAGGCCCAGAGGAAGATAGGTATAAACCCCGGCCATCAACTGCCGAATCAAACCCGCTCTTAGCATAAATTGATGACTGGGAATTTCAGCATCCGAAGGACTTTCTTTCATGGTCGGAATCAGTGTTTGTGACCAGAGCAATCGTATTCCTTTCCAAGTTTAAAATACATGTGTTCGCGAAATATATCGAAATAGCAACCATCTGTACCAAAATCGCAATCCCCCCGAAAACACACTTCTAATACCCAACCGATTTCCGTACTGGTACTTTCCATACTAACAGACCAAGCCAAACGTCCCAAGCGATGGTGCACCTCAGTCGCATCACGCTATCATTGAAGTCATCTCTGTTTTCTGCCATATTTGGTAGACAAATGACTCGGCCAGCACCTTCCTGACTTGACCGTTTCACGACGACCTTTAGAATCGAGTTCTTGATCCCATCAAAGTCATCTGCTTCTGTGCAAGTCAACAGTGACCTGAACCGATCATCCTGTCCTGTCCTCTTTTCCTGTAACAGAATTTCTACTCGGGAAACGCGAGGTTTTTAGAAAGCGAGTCATCCGACGATGCACCAATTCGTCAACGAACTAACACATGGCGAAACTGTTGAAGATACTTACCTGCTATCGGAAAAGCATCTTCGAGCCAACCGGAACGGCAACCTATACCTTCAGGCCGAATTGCGAGATCGGACAGGTAATATCAGTTCCCGCCTCTGGAACGCAACCGAAAATCTCTATTCCTCTATTGAAGAGGGGGGGTTTGTACGGATTAAAGGTAAAGTTCAGCTCTTTCAGGGCAGTCTTCAAATGATTCTCAGTCAGGTAAAAGCCATTCCTTCGAACGACGTAGAGCTTGAAGATTTCCTCCCTGTTTCCTCCCGCGAAGTTAATCAGCTGGAACATCGACTGAAAGCCCTTCTGTTTGACATCGCCGATCCCCAACTTCACGCATTAATGGAATGTTTTCTGATCGATGAAGAATTAATGACACGTTTCAGTTCGGCACCGGCTGGAATAAAAAATCACCATGCCTATCTCGGTGGCTTGCTGGAACATGCGGTTAATCTGCTGGAAGTCGCCGATCGCATTGTTGATCTTTACCCTCCCGTTGACCGAGACCTACTACTCGCCGGAATCTTCTTGCACGATATTGGAAAAGTGTCGGAATTTTCCTATGAGCGATCTTTCCAATACAGCGAAGAGGGTCAACTCGTCGGACACTTAATCATCGGTGTCGAACTGCTAAACAAAAAGGTTCTGGAGGCCGAAACATTACTGGATGAGCCATTCGATAAAGAACTGCTGCTTCGTCTCAAACACATGATTCTTTCTCATCATGGAACCTATGAATTTGGAAGCCCCAAATTACCCATGACCCCCGAAGCGATTGCTTTGCATTACCTTGATAATCTTGATGCCAAAATACATCAGTTCGCACAACAGATCGAAGAAGACATGAATCCAAGTTCCGTCTGGACAAACTACATTCCATCCCTGGGACGCAAACTTTACAAAGGAACTCAAAACCCCATGTCCTTTCAGGGATTGAACCCTCCTCCTATAGAACCATAAGACTTATCCAACTAACCTCTTTCAACTCAAAAGCATCCTTCCTTTTCAGGATTTATCACTACCAAGCGTATGACTTCAAAATCATTCCAACAGCGTGTGCTTGATTTTCTTTCGTCCGCATCCACGCACCGCGCCACGCTGAAACAAATCGCTCTGTCATTGAAAATCCCCAAGCACGACCGGACTAAACTCAGAAAGGCTGTTCAGCAACTTGAGTCACAGAATCTCTTAACAAGTAACCACCAGGGCCAATATAGTCTCGTGCAAAAGCCAGAAACCGTAACAGGGATCTTTCGTGGTACTCGCAAAGGTCACGGATTTGTTCGTATAAACACGAAAGACGATCTTAAACCTCCTGATATTTTTGTACACAAGACGCGCGTTCTGGACGCCGTTACAGGAGACGAAGTCAGTGTGCGTTTATTGAAAAAACGGAGTTCGCACACACGCTTTACCTCACAGGGTGAAATAGTCCGCATCATACAACGTGCAAGAGAATTGTTTATCGGCAGCTATTTCCAAAAGGAAAGTGGCGCTTTCGTTCAGCTTGATGGAAATTTTTTCAACGATCCAATCTACCTGGGCAAGGTTTCTGACCCCATACCAAATGATGCAAAAGTCGTCCTTAAAATGTTACGCTTTCCGTCTCGAAATCAGGACGGTAAAGGAAAGATTGTTGAAATCCTTGGGCCACGTGATGCCCCCGGCGTTGACACCCTTGCCACGATCAGAGAATTCAATATTCCAGATACTTTCTCTGAAGAATGTCAGAGAGAAGCGGAACGTGTGGCAATTGAATTTGATGAAACGGATTTACAAGGTCGTTCCGACCTGACCGACCTGATGACCGTCACCATCGATCCGAAAGACGCTAAAGATTTTGACGACGCTCTATCCCTGGAGCGACTCGCTAATGGACATTGGCAATTAGGCGTGCATATTGCCGATGTGTCACACTTTGCACCACCCGGTTCGACACTTTTTCGAACCGCGACGCTGCGTGGCACCAGCGTATATCTTCCGGACTGTGTAATCCCGATGCTACCAGAACGGATCTCAAACCAGCTTGCCAGTCTTCAGCAGGATAAAGTACGTTTCACCAAAAGTGTCCTTATGGAATTGGACAAAGAGGGCATGCCACTGCATTGTGAAATTGTACGCGCTGCCATCCAGGTTAAACAGCGTCTTGACTATGGTCAGGTCACCCAACTGCTCGAACATGCCGAACCTCTCCCGACCCCTATTTCCAAATCCATCGATGACCTCTTAAACAACCTGCGACAACTTTCGGTGATTCTGAAAAAACGTCGCTTGAAACGTGGTGCTCTGGAACTCCATCTCCCCGAGATTGAAATCGAACTGGACTCCGAGGGCCATGTCACTGGTGCCCACTACAGTTCCCAAGACATCAGCCACCAGATCGTCGAAGAATGTATGTTGCTCGCCAATGAATCGGTAGCACAATTCCTGGAGGATCACAAACTCCTTTTTCCACGCCGTATTCATCCCAGGCCCGATCCTCGCAAACTCGATTCTTTTGCGGAATTTGCACGATCGTTGGGCTTAACTATTAAACAGCCTCAGGATCGATTCTCCTTACAAAAACTTCTCCACAATTGCCAGAATCTGCCCGAAGTTTACGCTGTCAATTACGCCTTCTTAAGAAGCTTAAAACAGGCCATTTACAGCACTCAGGAAGATGGACACTTTGCCTTGGCATCAGACTGTTACACTCATTTTACTTCTCCCATTCGAAGGCTGGCAGATTTACTTGTTCATCAGATGTTAGATGGTTTAATTGCCAACAAACCTACTCCGGTTAACCCGGAAGAGCTAACAGGCCTTTGTGAGCAATGTACTATCACGGAACGACGAGCCGAAAAAGCTGAAAGAGAACTGATCAAAAAGAAACTTCTGGCATTCCTCGAAAACCGAATAGGAATGGAGCTGAATGCCATTATCACCGGAGTGGAAGAGTATGGCTTCTTTGCACAGTGTAGTGATTTCCCAGTCGAAGGATTAGTACACATCCGCACTCTTAAAGACGACCATTATTACTATGAAGAGGCTACGCACAGCTTGATTGCAAGGAGTCGGGGACACCGATTTCAACTTGGAAGGTCGGTAACCGTCCAGGTTGCCAAGGTGGACCGGGATCGCATGCAACTTGACTTCCGTGTTGTTAACCAACCATCAAAGTGATAAGAACGCCCGCTTGTGACCACAACCTGCCATCCGGGGTACCTCGCGCTACGACCACTGGAAGCACCGGCACAATCAGACCAACTTGTACCGGAAACGAAAGGCCGTCATTACAGGGAAAGTTTCAACCAGCAGAAATGGCTTCGATCTCCTCGAATACGGACATCTTCAAGCATGTCTTCGAGGTCTGGTTCCAGATAATCATGAAAACGACTGCGTCCATTGACTGATACACGGATTCGTTTGCCGAATTCGACAAGATCTGGAGAAAGCAGAATATTAATCTCCGTTCCTCCTGCTCCCTGAACATTGATCGATCCGGTACGTTTAACCGTTCCTTTCAATTTCATGGGTCTTGGTTTCTTCCGCCCGAAAAGTTCTGCGGGAAGGGCAACCAATTCCGGAAAATTGCCTAATTCCAACCAGTAAAAACGATTATCATTCGGCCTCAGTGTTCTACAAACAAACTCTCTTGGATCAACAGCCCGAGTTCGGTGTTGCATCCAGTCAAAGATATGGTGAATCTCCTCCCGGAAATGCTCGTGTCCTCGGCCGATGTATTCCACATATCGAACGTCATATCCGGCACGCATCCATCGATCGAGTTCTTTACCAACAATGCCAGGTATGTCACCGTCACGTTGTCCACCGACAACGTAAAAGGGAAGTAAACCCGCATTTTCACGATAGAAACGGCTGTATTTTTCAGGATAACCAACAATAGGTATCACACCCGCAAACAAATGCGGATGTGATAACCCAATATCCCAAGCCGCTACTGCTCCGGTTGAATGTCCAGTCAGAAAAATACGATCACTATCTATCTGAAAGCGTTTTTTGGCATCGCAAAGTGCATCCAGAACCCGGTTATGCTCTTTACCACTGAAACCATATTGTCTCTTTTCAGGTTCAAAAAATTCCGGAGCAATAACAATATAGCCACGACGTGCTGCCTGAATCTTCCACCAGTCCATCTGCATTTGACACGTGCTTGCTCCTCCATGAAGCGTAAGGATGACCGGATAATGACGACCGGTTCGATACTCCGGAGGAAGCGAAATAAAATACTGCAAGGAAGGGTCTTCGGGATCATATTTTACCGAATCGGCAATGCCAGACCGGACGGTCTCATCTGAAGCCAATGGCGGCGGCAACTGATGAATGATACCCGCTATGCGCTCTGCGCTGACACCTTCAATGTCCCGTAATTTCGCGAGAATATCCTGACGTTGAATAGACTGGTCCGAACGCAGGTACCTCAATACCAATCCGCGCGCCTGCCAAAGACGAATGGCAAGGCTCAAATCGGTTTCTGCCAAATCCGCTCCCATCAACCACCCGGTAATAGCCAGACTCAACTTTTCAGAAGACCGCAAATCCTCATCTTCTGCAAAATTCAGAAAAGGCTCCATACGCGGTAGTGTCTCTACACGAAGCGTCGTAATCATATATTCCAATACCGGCAGTGCAGAACCTTTCAGCTGATGATCATCCAGTTTCTCGAATATTTTGTGCAGCAAGCGAACCACTTGTTTTCCCTGGAAAACATCCTGCTCCTGCGCCTCCAGAATCGTGTACAATTCCTCAAGAATGGTGGTTGAAGCATCGTCGCGTGGAAATTGCTTGAGTAATTCCCCCGCAAAAATATACTGCCCGACCGCTCGCCTTTGTTGTATTTCAGTCAATACTTCTCTCGATTGACTCTGGTGTAAAGATACAAGTGCTTCTTCAATATCGGATTTGGGCGCGTCTTCAGGAAAATCGCGCAGAACATCCTGAAGTGTTTGACGTGCTTGTCGATAATAGCGACCCTGAATGTAAAATCGTGCCAGCCGTAAACGATGCTCTGAATCTTGAGGATCGACAACACGATTAAGTATTTTTTCAAGCATTCCAGAAGGAATCGATCGGGTCGCGAGTCGGGATTCCCAAAGATAGTTCGTGGAAGATACCTTTACCACACGTGGGTCGATATCGGTAATCACCTGAACTACATCTGCTTGTCTACCCGGATCTGAAATCATTGTGTAAATGCGGCGGCCAAACTCATCAAAAGGACCAATGCGGAGTGCTGGTCCAACTGATTTAACAAATCGCACCCTGCGACCGATACGCTGAGGAACCTGAAACGCCTCCAAATTACCAAAGGTTGCTGTAGGGCGGATATCTGCAACCTGCCGGCGATGTACAAAAATACGGCGCAATTCATCCGTCACCAGAAACAGTGGGCGTGGAATGGGGCGTTCTTCGTCCCCTGACCTGGGAGGACGCTCTATTATAGAAGGAAGCTTGATGTAGTCACCTTCGAGAATAGTCCCTTCCTTGAGTAACAGCTCATCGGCACACACAACCTGTCCCCATGTGCATACCAGCAAAAGCAGAACCATCACACAGTAAGATGTTCTTTTCACGCCACCACAATCCCCGATGTTGAAAGGGCATGCATCGGGACGAATGTGATAGACCAGATCGCGGAACATTGGCTCACTACTCCTCCAGAACACGTTCCCGTGATGTCAAGTCGTTACCGATGCAGCGACGCTTCCGCCCCCCGTCGTACGCCATTTACCCAATGTCATCATCGGCATTGGTGACAATTGACCGTGAGGCTTTATCATATCAGAGCATCGCTATCCAGTGGGAAAAGACGATGAAAATCTGGCGATCCTTCGGTCCTTACTGGCAACTTTTACCAGGCACTTTTAAAAACGCCACCACGCGTCTGCTGCTCCCCGCCTGGAAGCTTGCATAAGGAACGTGAACAGTGCCCATGGATTATTCTGAGGTGACCTGTTTACGAACCCTGTTTACTCACGGTGCGTAATCTTCATGACACCTTCTCGGAAATACTCGTGCCCGCTAAACGAGAAACTCCGCCAGCTCGAGCTCGCTTAATTTTTCCTGCTTGGGACGGCCATCTGTATCCCAGCCACGCCCGGAATAATACTCCGGCAGCATTTGATCCAGCTGGACCGTCACACCCTTAGACATCCCTTTCGTATGGGACTCTTTGAGTAGTCGTTCCGGCAGGTCATCGTCGGCTGCAGTCAACCCCGCCTCGAGATTCCATACGCGCTCGAGGTTCCAGGTACGCTCACCCGCTTTCACAAACTCCTCATGTGAGTACTCGACACCAGTCGCAGCCACCGTCAATTCGGAAAGATCCTCGAGCACACTACCTGCAAAACCGGTAAACAGACAGATTCCGGTATTGTCATGAGCCGTACTCTGATTCTGCTGCTCAATGACCCAGCTGCTCTTACCTACTGGTGAATGAGCATCCTGCCCCTCTTGTGTTTCCAACGCCGGTGTCCAGGCACGTAAATGACAAGCTCCACGATTACACGTGGCATAAGCAACTCCCATACCCTGGAAACCCCGAGGGTCATATGCTGGAAATTCTTGGCCTTTGACCCCCATGAATACTTCAGGATGTTCAAATTTGGCTCCCATTCGAGCACTACCTTCAGCCAGCTCATCACCAAACCCTTCCCGATAACCGGTGGCCTCGGTCATACGTACCAGGGCTTCCCCGGATCCAAAAGGCATCGGGGTACCCGTGACTTCATCTGTCAGAACACCTTTTTCATAAAGTTCCATAGCCGAAGCGACCGTCGCACCCATCGAAATCGGATCCATTCCGAGGTCATTACAAAGCAAATTAGCCATTAAGACCGCATCCAGATCTTGAATTCCACAATCCGCGCCGAGTGACCAAGCATTCTCGTATTCCGGACCTTCTCCGGCAATTTTCCAATTTCTTGGATGGGTATTCACCATGAATTTTCCGGCACTGTCACTCGGGCGAGTCACCCTGCCACAAGCAATCGTACAGGCAAAACAAGCTTTATTTCGAATCCAGGATTCGCCGTTTCGAATGGCATTTCCATTCAGATTTTCCGTGCCTTCAAACGTCCCTTCCTTAAAATTACGGGTTGGCAGTGCGCCAAACTGATTCGTCATATCCATGGTTGGCGCTGTTCCAAGCGCGGACATGCCTTTGCGATCTTCGGAATTCGACATTTTACCATGTTGCGTCCAGAGTGCTTTCATATACGCTGCCGGATTTGCAACACTCACGCCACCGGTACCCCGCACTGCGATTGCTTTTAGATTCTTTGATCCCATCACGGCCCCTACCCCACTTCGGCCAGCCGCACGATGTTTGTCATTTATGATACAGGCAAACCGAACCCGGTTTTCTCCGGCGGGTCCAATACCTGCAATGTGCGCATCGGAAACTCCAACTTCTTCTCGTATCCGATCTTCACTTTCAAAGGTTCCTTTTCCCCAAACCGATGAAGCGTCTCTCAATTCGACAGTATCGTCATATATCCAGAGATATTGGGGCCGGGGTGCCTGTCCCTGCAAGATTACAAAATCATAACCGGCAAATTTCAGTTCAGGTCCCCAGAATCCACCCGAATTGGAAGTGGTGATGGCATTGGTCAGAGCCCCCTTGGTCACAACCATATATCGCGATCCACAGGATGTATTCGTACCAGTCAAGGGTCCGGTAGCGAAAATAAGAACATTTTCAGGAGAAAACGGATCGACAGTCCGATCCGGCATCAGTTCCCACAGATAGCGTGCAGCCAGGCCACGACCACCAATGTAATCCGTTGCCCACGTTTCATTTATAGGCTCTTTGTGAATCTCACCATGCGTTAAATCAATGCGAAGAATCTGGCCTGCCCAACCGTGCATTATTCCGCTCCTTAACTATTCGGTTCTTGATAACTCTTCACAGGGACTATGCACACCCCGTTTTACACGTTGCTCACATCTGAAGCCGCTATCCCCCAGCTACCGGCGGCATCACAACAAGCTTGTCACCGGATTGAAGCACACAATCGCGATCATGCTCAGGATTTTCGTTGAGCATGATAATATATCGTATCTCTGCAGGGATATTCAATTGGTCCAATGCCTGGCTGATGGTCGTGTCTTCCGGTAACTCGAAGGTGCCTTTTCCTCTCCCGTCATCACCGGGCAGCTTGCCACGCAACGTTCCGAAAACCTCAACGTCCACTTGCATCATTTTACCTACGCACCTGACTCTGTACCTATCTACACCTAGGACTATTTACGATGCCTGATCTTTGCACGCATGCGACGCTTCTTACGACCGATCTTACGGCGGCCTTTACCACTTTTCTTGGTCCCCACCTGATATCACCCTCTCTAAAACAAAAAACACCATTTCCGTTACATGAAAACTAGCAACCCTAGAGCACCTTGACAAGACCTTGCACGTCTTCTTGGTCAAGACAAGCCGATATCAAGCCTCCACACGGGTCATCCCAGCCTGGAAGCTCGGGGGGACCTCAGTCACGTCCCAGCAAGACTACAGAAGTATCATCGTGCCTTCCTGCTCCCTTGGTATGTGCACTGGAATCATCGAACAAGGCTTGTAATGTTGCATCCAGAGAATTGGTTTTCTCACGGCGCATGGTTGCCTCAATCCCTTCCATCCCAAACTGGTCGTGTACCATGCCACCCTCTGGAAAGGCTTCTTCTATACCATCTGTATATAACAGCAAACGGGAGGTTTGAGGAATCACAAATGTGTTGGTTTCATACTCTGCATCCTCGTAAAGACCCAGCGGTAACCCTGCCACCTCTGGCGGACCAATAGGCGTAATGTCACCTGATTCAAGAGTGTGAATTAACGGAGCTGGATGTCCCGCTGAAGTCCATTGGAACGTATTTTCTTCAGCATTCAAAAGTCCGTATAAAAGAGTAATAAACCCTCCTTCATCCTGGATCACACTTTGTTCGCACAAACGCTTATTCACTTCCTGAACAAACGAAGCGGTATCCTGATACTGCTGGCCCCGAATCATTCTCACCAGTGTATGCATGGTCATGATCGACATACATGCTTTCATTCCATGTCCGGACGCATCTCCAACCAACAACACAATGCTTTTATCATCCAGACTGAAAACATCGTAGTAATCTCCCCCCGCCATGATCACCGGACTACCGCCAACTACCTGAATCTGTGAAGGTTCATAACGGGCAACAATCTCGTACTCATCGGGACAATACAAATCACGGGGAATCATGGATTCCTGTAATTTTCGAACCGAATCAATTTCTTCCCGTAATCTTTCTGCCAGCTTCTGCTCACGCTCGGCGCGTACCGCTTCAACCACACTTTCCAACTGCGTATAGATCAGGAAAAGATAATCGCCATTGGCATCACGAGGTATATACTGCTTCATTCCTCCGGTCATGAAACGTGCAATCATATATACTTCTTCCGGATGACAAGCTCCCACAAGAGGCACATTTGGCTGGGCCTCTCGAATTTCCGAAAAAATTTCATAACCTCGCTCTGTATCTGGCAAACTCACCGTCATAAGGATTACATCCCAGAATTCTTCCTTCGCCTTCTCCAAGAACACATCAGGATCACCTATCATCTGCACGTCATTCTCATCCACGTTCAAATACAGAGTCATCAGATCTGTTTCTTCAGCATTATCCCAACCTACAAGAATCCGCATCAAACATCCCCTTTTATTTCCTTTGCGCAAAATCCGCGTAAATCACAAGCGGACATTAAAACACACCGCTAGATGACGAGCAACAGTCAAGCGCAGCATATCGGCGTGATTACATAACTTCTATTTCATTTTTTTGTTCATGCCTTCTGCAGTCGTGAACGGAATTTCTCATAAAACTGCAAATCGTTTATTAGGCAAGGATGCTTGTATTGTTCCAGCGTCCCTCCCCGCTGCCTAGCCTGCTCTGCATCAAACTCCACCCAAGTTCCGTTGGGGACCAGGTTCACCATTAACGAGCCCAGGCGTCCACTCTCACGCTTCTCACGATACTCATGATTTTGGCAACGCAGAATTTCATCAACCCGATGAGCCAGCTGCCGGACTCTTGCAGGAACTGGCATGAAAGCCCGCTGGTTATTGGCAGAGAAATGAGACTGATTTTCCACCTGGTCCTTTGACAAGCCTGGCACCGTATTCATTTCTGATCTCACGGTGTTATGAGCATCGTCAAACCGAGCCCAACTATCCCCCTCTTCAAAGGTTTCCTGATGGTGACTGATGACATCTCCCTGTTCTACCATCAAGACGTATGCTGGCGGTTCTTGCCACACGGGAGCCACCACAAATCCATTCAATGAAAAACCGAATTCCTCAGCTGCTTTTCGAACTGCGTAGACAATCTGATATTCGCTGAGCTTCTCTCCCGTAATGCTGGAAAACTGGCTTCCTTTGTTGAGAAACTCCAAGACAGGAACCGCTTCAAAATTATCTACACAACGCACCACATCATGAATATGATAACGATATAGACCGGATGATGTGGTTAACAGAATGTAGTATTCTTCGCCCACTTTCAAATCGTGTGACTCCAACACTACCGGCTTCGAAGACTGAATCTCATTAACCGGAACAAACTCGAAATACGAATTCAAATAATCCAGAATGCCCGCTGGGCTACCGTCCTGAAGTGGAATGGTCATCCTACCTTCACTTGCTAACAGTCCGATATCACGCACCTTTACGTCGCCAAAATACTCTGGCAGCTGATCCAGATAATAGCCAACGGTTCCCCCCATCCAAGTGCCGGCCAGCTTCAGATCCGGCCAGTAATCTTTCGGATAGAGATGTCCGGTTCGCTCCACAATCCGTTCCAGATGACCGGCAGATTGTTGATCCGGATGACGAAGTGTGTGTTCCAGATGATTGCGAACGGAAGGTGGCACATCGATCTGAGAATCCAGAGTACCTTGGGCAATATCACGAATTAATCGCTCTTTCCATTGATCACCCAAATGTGCCAATCGCATCAACGTACTGGGATTGGCTGTCACAACCTTCCCGACAATCTGTGGAATCGCAATTCGTAAAGTGACATAATACTTGGCGTCGGGGTTTGTAATCTGCTGGACGATTTCGGGAAGTGCGTAAATGCTCTTCACGACCCGCCGCTGCATGGAGGCCATCAGACCACTAATCGAACCACAGGGAACTCCACTGGCAGTCTGAAACTGGTTCCAGTCACTCGCCAGTTGCAAAATTCGTTTGGGTTTCCAATGAGGTGGATTTTCAATCGATTCCGGATGATCCAGAACCGCTTGAGTGGCCCACATGGTCCATCCCTGACGATAGTCATCTATGAAACGCCGCGTTACCGGAATCTTTTTAGAGTTACCCGTTGTGCCACTGGTCAGCGCAAACATAACCAGTTTTTCGCGGGGACCCAATAAACTCGCGTTCCTGCCCTGAGCCAACTTCTCAATGTAAGGCTCGAAATAATCGTAGCCAGCAATTGGAATACGATCTCTAAAATCCTCGACCCCGCGCATGGAATCAAAACCGTGGTCTCGGCCAAAATCCGATTCACGGTGCATTTCCAGTTTTTGATCAAGTACCCAGCGCTGCACTCTTCTTGCATCCGCCCCTAGTTCGCGCAATAGTTGCAAACGACGGGAACCTGATCCGAGCATTATTCTTCCAGCGACGCGCCGTAATGTATCACCAAGAAACATCGGCCGGACTCCTTTCCGGCTTGAGTTCACGATATCCTTATCAGAACGATTGTTCCTCTCCAGAAACAAGAACTGCTTCTGGTTGAATTGTCTTCCTTGACTCACTCTCCAAATAGGGGCCCAAGGACCCAGAGAAAAAACCTACCACCCGTTTTCGATACTCGTTGATAGCGATATGCACACATTGGTTATGTTTCGCATTTGCTACCAACCAGAGTGTAGCATCTGAGTGCGTATAACGTAACAACTCTTTCACGATTTCCGGATCAATGAACGTGTCACGGTCTCCGTGAATCATCAGGATTGGCTGTCTTCTGAAACGCAATCTTCTAAGAGCGCGCTCAATACTTACAAATTTACATTTCCTCTTCCGACCCACATGTCGACTCGTTGCCGAGGCAACAAGACGGTAATACCAAGAAGGAAGATGAGCATAGAAAGAATGTGCTTTGGTGAAAATACGTGCCCATCGGTTGATATAGAAAAGTTGTGTCCCCGCTGTAGGAAATGCCCCGTCGGTAATCACCGCAACTGAATCAGAAATCCTCGATGCGGCGCAGATAGCCGCACCACCACCTCGACTGATGCCATACAAACCAATGGGAATAGAGGAATCACCCAACCTTTTCTTGACATATTCCAAAGCCGCACAGACATCGGTTACCTCATACTCTGTAACCCATTGCAGCGGCTCATATCCTAATAAGCAGTCACTGCTGCCGTGATTGCGGAAATCGAAGGTAAACACATCAAACCCGGCATCTCGAAGAGCAGTACAATATTTGACTGCAGACCAGCGATTGGAAAGAAATTCATGACAGAAAACAACCTGGCCTCTCGACCGAGCTACTGAAGATCGCCAGAAACTTCCCCGTAGGGTTAGTCCGTCCTTCGTCTGAAATGAGACCTCTTCAGCACCGTCCGGACCTGACACTTCTTCCGTGACCAGAAAAGGGCGTTCTTCAAAGATACGAGCTAGAACGGGGAGATACTTGTAATAAATCCATACACCCAAACCAACCGAAATGAACAGGAACAGTGCTCCCAATACTCCTGCCCATAGCATCCACGTTGTCAACACGGCGGTCCCCTTTTATTTAACGGCTCGAAATTCCCATCTCGACCGTCGTTCTATCATCCAATTCAAGCCTGTTACCGTCCGTGATGACATCTCCGTTTTATTCACCGACTACCCCGAAAAGCGGCGAACGATAAGAGCAATATTCTGCCCCCCAAATCCAAAACTGTTTGACAAAGCTGTATCCAGTTTGACTTCACGTGCTTCATTAGGAATATAATCCAGATCACATTCAGGATCCGGGGTCGTATAGTTAATCGTGGGAGGGAGCACCCCATCACGAATAGCCATTAGACAGGTTGCCAATTCTACCGCACCAGCAGCAGCAATTAAATGTCCCAACATACTCTTGATACTAGAAACCGGAAGATTATCTGCCCGATCTTTGAAAACCCGTCGAACAGCCAAGGTCTCAATGCGATCATTCACCGCCGTACTGGTACCATGTGAGTTTACATAACCAATCTCGTCCCTGTTCATCTGACCGTCGGTCAATGCGGACTCGATGGAAGATGCCGCACCGCGCCCTTCGGGATGACTATCGGTCAGTCGATGCGCATCGGCACTCGACCCAAAACCCATAAGTTCTCCCAGAATAGGTGCCCCACGCCGCTTGGCATGTTCCAGTTCCTCTAAAATTACGATCCCAGAACCTTCGCCTAAAACAAAACCATCTCGATCGCGATCAAAGGGCCGGGACGCTTCCTGGGGCTGGTCATTCCGCACGGACAATGCGCCCAGCAAGGAAAAACCCGTTAGCCCAAAGGGGTGAATCATGCTGTGAGTGCCCCCTGAAATCATGACATCCGCTCCGCCAGAACGAATGATTTCCGAGGCTTCACCGATAGCCTGACTCGATGCGGCACAGGCAGTTAGGCAATTGAGGTTTGGACCCTCCGCACCAAACACATGTGCAACGTGGGCGGTGGGCATATTAGGTTCTTTCTCAAGCTCATCAATAGGATGAAGCTGTTCCAGAATTCCAGCCATGAATTCAGAAACTTCAAGCGTGCCACTCTGAATGGCTCTGGCAACAATTCCAGTACATTGGGCAAAATCCTGTTCCCCTTCTCCACTACCCAGATATACACCTAGTCGAGTGGGATCCATTTGCGATGCATCGATCCCTGATTCCTCAACAGCCTGTTTAGCTGCCGCCAAAACGAATTGCGCATTTCTTCCTACAAATTCCCACTGCGGTTCCTGGGGAAAGTAGTCGTGAAACTCGAAATCACGCACTTCCGCAGCGATTCGAGTTTTAAATTTTGAGGCGTCAAACAGCGTGATCTGACCAACACCGCTACAACCGGACTTAAGATTTTCCCAGTTCTCGGAAACAGAATGCCCCAACGGAGTTATCATTCCTGTACCCGTAATGACAATGCGCCTTCTCATTTTCGCTCTCGCACCATTCATCACCAACATTCAGTCGAACCCTACATCAACTGCAATGCTGGAAACTATTTTGATAAGCAGAGCTCGCATTTTACTGAAACAGGAACCATCTAGGTAGGGAGAAAAACACTCAAAGCAGCTCATTCTTCCGGGCCGGACATCGGAGATTCATCCGCAGCCTGGTGAAAATTCTCAAGACCAGGTGGTAGCAATGGATCACCCTCAGCCGATTTTCCAACGTCGAACACTCCCAAAATTCGCATGGTAAACACAAAGTTCTTCGGCTCAAACAACTTCTTTGCCCGGGAACTTTCATCCAGAAACGCATAGAAAAGCTCGACATCGGCAACCAGCCGGTCTTGTACCGTCGCTTTCCCTTCAATCATGGCACCCTGATCATTCTGATCACGAATATGCGTCTCATAGATAATCTGGTCACCAGGCTGAACCCAACCATGAAAGATAGCATGACCAATTTTGGCAAGAATCACTTTTTCTTCAAAACCACTGACCTCACCAACCAGCAGACCACCTGTCTGTGCAAGCCCTTCAATCATCAACGATGCCGGCATTACGGGAAAACCGGGAAAGTGGTCGTGAAGGTGGTCCTCTGCCAGGGTCACATTCTTCACAGACTTTGCAAACTTACCACTCTCAAACTCGAGAAACCGATCAATCCAAATCCAGCGCACGAAAGCACCCCATCACTCTGGGAAATAATGTACATCTTTCCATAGGCAGCGCCCTGCCCAAGTGGCCACTACACCACAAACCACACCATGGAAAACACACCCTCGAGAAAACTTCAGAATTCCGGGTGCGAAAATAACTACCGAGTCCGAATCAGGTTTCGATCTTTTGCGCAATGTAGCGTGTTATCATTTCTACAGTGAACAAATCACCTATGTCCTGAACATTCGGATTTTCAGCAAATTTATCCACATCGGCATGAGGTAGACGCTTCCGTAACTCATCTATGCCTTTATCTGAAACTTTTCCGTCTGCAACAAAATCCGGATCCGTTAGCACATTTTCTGGAAACAAGTCACCCCGCGGGATTTTAATGTCAAATGACTTTTCGAGACGAAAAACGATATCCAAGAAATCAATAGACTCTGCGCCTAAATCACGGGTCAAACTTGCATCCGGAGTGACTTCAGAGTCATCCACCCCCAATGCATCGATTAGCGTGTTTCTGACTTGGTCAAAAATATTGTCCGCGCTGGACATAAATCAAAACCTCCGTACTCACAAATTCCAGAATATATTTGCCGCTAGCAACTCTGTTTCGTAAATGCGTCCTCATTCGCCTAGAACGCCCATAGCCTACTCTTTTTAACTTTTTTCCGCTACCTGCTCTTTCCATAGTAAGGAAAGAAGTTCTCTGGCATGCTGAATTTGCAATTCATCAGCACGTGCCATCGCAGGATTTGTGTCCCTTAAATTACATCTTTCCAAAATCAATCGGCCCGATAAGGTTTTTTCACCGTTGACTGTTCCGCTCACTTTCAAACGCGTTTCGCGCTCTCCATGATCCATTATCAATGCAGACAGCATCAGCTGATTTCCCGGTTCAACAAAGCTTGGAAACTTGATACTGCGAGACTCTTTTAACAGCACCGTACTGTGGGCAAAATCATCCGTAACACGAATCAACCATGCACTGGTTTGAACGATAGCTTCCAACATGAACACACCAGGCAAAACAGGGAAACCTGGAAAATGGTCGCTTAAATACTCTTCCGCCATCGAAACACTCTTAACTGCACTAATCTGTCTTCCTGGCTCAAGTTCAGTAATCTCATCGATCAGGCAAAAACGCATTTTCACTTCGCTATTAATAAGGCGGCAATTGAGTTCACCTTTATAACGTTCTATCTTTTTTCTAGCAATCGTAAAAGAACACCAACCACCCTGGCAACCAAATCCCGGCAAAACACCTACACTACCCATTCATTCAGTCCGGTATCGTACGGCCGCTGCCCCGAGGAAATACTTCCGCCTCAACCTCCTGCATTGCCCGAACACAATACTTACCATTATTCTGCACGGGATGGGCCATCAAGCCCTGGTCACTGAGGATCGACTCATTCTGTTTACCTGTTGTGCGCTTCAGAAACTTTTCGATGAATGGTTCGACGCTGTGTACGGATGCGTGGATCTCCTTCCGTATCCCTCATATCATCCCGATGCTCTAATCGAGTCATGCGTAACTTTTGGTAATATTTCCACAACTGAAAACCGTAGTCCACGGTGGCAATCACACAGGCCGAAAAGGAAATCACCAACAAAAACCAGGAAAGTTCCCGACTGATCTGGATCGCTATTTCATGAACAGACAGCTGACTAAAAGCCAGCCTTCCCGTCATTCCGTTCATAAGTATTCCGGCAGAAACCACCGCAAATATTCCACAACACAGCCCTGATAGCAAAATGGAAAAAACATGAGTCATTGAAAAAATCTGCGACATTCTAGTGAACGATAATATTCGGGACCAACGGGGCTGAACGTATGAAAGATTAAAGTATGGTCCTGTTAGCAACAGGCTTCCCAAAACCGAACCTACTACTGGTAGTACAACAACCGGCAAAAGGCTCCAATAGACAGGCCACCCATATACGGCCAACATCGTAAAAAGGGTGTTCTTGTTCTCCAGAACCGAATGAAAAGTAAAGCTTTGAACACTAACTGCCATTAGCCGTTCGATTAGCGGTTGTCCAAACCAACGAATTGCGATCGCACATCCAAAGAAACTCACCGCTGCCGCAAACAAGTAACTGTGTGCTACGATTCCGGAACTACGAAAGAACTCTTTTCGTCTCGATGTAGGCTGCTCCGTGCGTTCTTCCGCAAATCCCGATGACAATGAAACACTCCTTCAGATTTCGGATTGTGTGAATTTATTTCAATATTTCTCTGGAAACCTGCTCCAGCATCAGCGGTACTTCATTCTGTAATACAAATACCACTCCCATTAACGATATCGATACAAGGGCCATGCCTAGTAAGGCTCGAAAAGGCAGACCAATCGCCCAGAAGTGTAATTGGGGGACAAAACGGTTAATTACACCCAGTGACACGCTCGCCAGGAGCAGCGTCAGAACAACGGGTGTTGCCACCTTAACGGTAAGATGCAACGACCTCCCGACCAACTCGTGAACGAGAAAAATCTGGTTTTCCGTCAACACGACTTCGCCTGCCGGAATCATGCGAAACGTTTCCAGAAGCGAACCGATCATCATTCGATGTCCTGATATGAGAAAAAATATGGACACCGCAAACAACCCATACCACCTCCCCAATTCAGAGGATGGTAAGGAATGTTCCGAGGCAAACAAATCCCCTACGCTCCATCCCGCCTGTTGGGCAATCCATGAACCTCCAAAAGCAATTGATGAGACCACTATCCCTAACAGGCTTCCCATTATGGCTCCAAGTATTCCTTCACTGGTTATTGCCAGAAAAAAGGCCGGCCAGGAATTCATTCCGGGCAGTTCGGTCGATACCTGTGTGGGAATCAATAGAAAGGAAATCGCAACAGCTATTGCAAAACGCACAGAAAGAGGAACTCTCGCTGCACCAAGGGAGAAGGCGGTAGCCACAAATCCGGCTATTCGGATGACTACTAAAATACTGGTTAGCACCCGCTGATCGTGAGCATTTTCCTGCCACCACTCCATGACCACTCACTCTTTGACCGGAAGAACTATTTCATCATTAATACCGTGAAATCGCCTCAAACAACTGCGTTGTATAATTCATAAGGCGTGCTAGCATCCAGGGAAGAAGCGCCATCACAACAAACCCGGCGGCAACCACCTTGGGTACCATACTTATGGTCTGTTCCTGAATCTGGGTAACAGCCTGCAAAAATCCCATGGCAATTCCCACAGCCATTACCATCAGCAAAACCGGCATGGAAATTATCATCGCTGTCGTAATTGCCTCACGACAAACGGTCGTTATTGAATTGACGTCAAGTGCCATGACTACTCCTCAGCGTGACAGCTAGATCCAGACTAACCAAACCTCGTCCCTTTCCCGACTCTTCACACCCACCTTGTTCCCCGATAACCTGTCACCGAGCTACCCAAAACCTGAAAAACTCTTAATCAATGCTCCGATAACAAGATTCCATCCATCAACAAGAACAAATAACAGCAACTTAAACGGCACAGACACAAACATCGGAGGCAACATGATCATTCCCATACTTGACAGTATGGTCGCTACGACCAAGTCAATGATGAGGAAGGGCAGATAGATTTGAAATCCAATTAAAAAAGCTGTTTTCAATTCACTTAACAGAAAAGCAGGCATCAAAGCTTCAAAGGGTACTTCTCGATAGGACTCCGGTTGTTTATCTTGAGGCAGATATTCCAAAAACAACCAGACATCTTCACTGTTTCCCGACTTCTCAATTTGTTGACTCATAAAGACGTTGAGAGGCTCGGTCCCCCGTTCCCAGGCTTCTGTTCCGCTAATTTCCTCGGCGGCATACGGCTGTATGGCCTCAGCATAAACCACGCTCCAAACAGGTCTCATGATCAAGATAGTGAGAACAATCGCCAAGGAAGACAAAACCTGATTGGGAAGCAACTGTTGCGCACCGAAGGCTTGTCGCAGCAAATACAGGACAACACTGAGCCGAACAAACGATGTGGTCATCAAGGCCAGTGCCGGTGCCAAAGAAAGCACGCTGATCGCAGCAAACGCAGGTAGTGATGAAGATAACGACTCTGGCGATATCCACTGGAAAGCATTTTTCTCAGCATCAGATCTTAAGGAATCCTGCGCCGAGCGACTCAGCTCCGCAGACTGATTCGCTCTGGACTGTGCGAATAGGAATTCACACCCCAACAACACCCAAAGGGCTGAAGCAAATAAAACACCGTTTCTCATCCGTACTCTGAATAACTCGAGTAACATGGTAATGGCTAACGAGTGGTTCCAGTCTTTCAAGAATCGCTTGCCCCTTGAACCAATGATTGGTTCACAGAAATTCTCAAGAAATCATCTCCAGATACATGATTTTCTTCCTCTTGACGGCGTACAACCCTAAGCATTTGGTTAATCTCATCTGGATCACGGAGCTCTGCTAACGTCTGCAAACCATTGGCACTAACCGTTACCAGTAACAATCGAGATCCCCAGCGAACTAGAAACAGGGTATGTTTGTAGTCCAAACTTGCTTTTCCTAACACTTCCAGAACGGCAGTCGGTAAGCGACCTTTTCCTGGCGCCGAACGTTTCTGCAACACTTTAGTGATCAGCAGTAACATTCCTGCCACACCTACCAAACTTACCATCGCCGTTAACCATCCAGGTTGCTCTGACACGGATGGCTCCACTAACCGATCGGAAGGAGTATTCAAAGGACGAAGAGGTATTGGTGCCGTATTTCTCTTTTGTTCTGCTTCCGGGCCGTCTACGGGTCGCACAGCCTGTAGAAATCCCGAAGTGCTTTCTCCAGACCGCATCGTTGCCGTTGAAGATGGCTGCGCATGACATATCAAGCTCCACACCTGTATATCAACAATGGCTATCAACAAGACAAACCACGATCTTTTGCTCAACACTGCTTCAAGACCTCTGAAAAACCGGTAGCATGCGAAAAAGCCGTTTGAACCAAATCGGTTGTATCGGCTCTGTAAAACTCCGAACCGACTCAGGAGACGAATCCTCCCATTCCTTTACTGCATCAAGCAATGCAGTCTGTGCCATTTCCACATCAGAAACACGTACAGGGCCCAAGGTCTGCATTTCCTGCTTTAAATAGGAGGCCACCGATTGCGGCAAACCCTGAATACATCGATTACGCAATTGTCTGGAAGCACCCCACAACGCTAAAACAGCATCCGCTGGTTCCATCTGAACCAGACAGCTGCATAACACACGCTGCTCGCAGTGAAGAAGATCTTCCATGGACAACCATTGTTCACCCTCTAATGAATCCTTACCGACCGATTGTTCAGAGTCCGAATCTCGGGATAAAGCTCTGACATTCTCTCCTTGACGATCGTACAAATCGATTCCGTTCGAACGAAACTTCTCCAGTCTCCTGGAAAGTCTCTGTTCAATCCCACGGGAAAATCCCGGAGCAATGGATTCGGGCAACTGTAAGCAGCGCATCACCTCATCACGACAATCGCTACTTAGATACCGCAGAACTTCTTTTTGATATCCGGGTTGCAAATAACGAAGAATGACTGCGACGATACGAGGTGGTTCTTCGTCTATAAGACGCACCAGCATTTTCGGGAGTAGATTCTCCAAAAAAGCAAAAGGAGTGCCTCTTTGGTCCTCCGAAGACCACAACTTCGAAACGTGTCCTTCTTCCTCTCGCTTTACATGTGTCCAAGACCCTCTGGGTTCACTCCTGTTTTGAAACAAAACATCCTCTTCTACCTGGCCTTCTGCCTGGAACTTTTCCTGAACAATTGCGGGCACCCTTATAACAGGCGTTGAATCTGAACGGAATGAACCGTCTGTGTTTTGACTCGCATTTTCACCAACAGACGACGAAGATTCCATAATTTGGATGTTGCGGAATTCCTCCATGACTTCATCTTTTTCTTCTGTCTTCACATCACCCAAACGTGATAATTCTTTGTTGAGCGCCTCCAACAAATCCGAATCTATTGCTTCCATCATGCTGGCAGCTGCCTGTTCATCGATACTACTAATCAAGATCGCCGCTTTTCTCAGGCCAGAATCTCGATCTGTCATGATTCTCTTCCTTGCTTAATCCAGTTTTCCAAGACGGTTACAGCTTCCGCAGGTGATTCTTGAACCGCATGGCCTGGAGCATTTTCATGCCTCGAATCCCTCCTCTGAAGGGCTGCGTCTGTATCGACAGGAAGTGTTTGGTGAAATTTTGATTGGCGTTGTTTCCCTAATCGCCTTAACTTGCGCGAGCGACTAAACGCCCCATTAGCCAACCGCCCTGCCCCCACGAGAATGACAAGTCCCACAACAACCAATCCAAATACATGTCTCGGTTCCAAAGATTCCAGCCATGTTGCGGAAGAATTTACTGGTAATCGATAGGTTTCAACCACCACCAGAGCAGACTCTTTGTAGGCGGGTAGAGTGGCGTCAACCATTCTCTGAATGCGTGCCCGTTCTGTTTGTACAAACGCGTCCATCCTGTGAAACTGGGCCTGGTTTACAAAAGCCGTTTCAAAATAATTATAAGGAATTGCAATCGTCGCGCTGATTCTCTCAACCGCAAAGGAAGCCCTGCTGGAGATTCCAGGCTTATCTAAAGCTGCAGGTGCATCGACAATCTCGACAGCCTTGGAAACGACTGAATCACCAATATCCGTCAAATTCTGTTCTTCTGCATCGGTAAAAGAACGAACATTCGGCGCTGACCAAGTTTCCAAATCGGCTTCGGACATAGGATGACTTGATAAGGGCGTGTACTCACCAGAAGATCCATTCGATGTATTTACATCATGAGGTAACTTGGAATCCAGCTGAACATTGACGGTAATTAGTGCCTTGTTGATAAACCCCAACAATGCTCTCAGTTTCTGTACATAGTGTGCTTCGAGATCCTGAGTGAACTGGAGTTGTTGATATACGGGCAATTCGTGTGCATCTTGAGGAAGACTGCTCATTCCAAGATCCACCACGGTTACCTTCTCAGCTGCGAGTCCGGACAACTGGCCCGATACCAATTCCCGAATCAAGTGAACCATATTGGCAGTGAGCGTCTGATGCTGTTCGGTTTTCACGATTACCGAAGCACGTACATCTTCTTGGCGATGGAGTCCACCCTCCTGTGCCTTATCCCATCGTACCCATGCCTCCTTAATTCCATCCATTTCTCGAATGATATCCGCTATCATTTGCTGAGCTGCCAAGTCCCACTGACGCTTGAAATCTCCTTCTGGAGTCAGCCAGCTACGTTGTTTCAGAGCATTCTCAAAATACTGATAGGGTAATACACGGCGTTCCACCAAGGCGGCTAAATAACGGGAAGATTCTTTTCGAGGAACCTGAAGTTTCTGGTTTACAATACGATAACCTTTCAATCCTTTGGAATCGAACGCCGCGCGCGCTGACTCCAGTTCTGCTTCACTTAGTGCCTTTCCTCCAAGCAACTCCACATTGTTTCGATTGGATTGCAATTGTATTGACACAAGCATCAAAACAACGATCCCAATCCCTAGAAACAAAAGAAGGCCAGGCCCCTGAGACAGACGGCTCCACGGCCATTTTGAAATAATCGCTTTTGCATCCGGCATCCGTTTACCACTCTATCGCTCAAAATACAGGTTTACTTTTGTTGTGAACATCCAGACGGATACACCTTTTTGGACAACCGGGAAACGTACCCATACGTATCCTGCGCCGCCACACCATGCTCACACCAAAAAACTTGACGAATCGAGTTGACTTTGCTGACCACCACCCTGGTTCAAGAAAACCTTTTGTTCCTGGACTGAAACATCAGGATTAACTGAACAGGCTCTCATCAGCGATAAACTTTGCGGGAAGAAATGACTCATCAGGAGGGTCTGCAATTATTACGAGATCCTGAACGGGGAAGAACGGTTCTTTGAAATTGAACCGTTTTCTTTCAGACGACGTAACAATTTGCTGGGCACTGATTTATCCAGAAGAGAAAAATTTGTCAAGCACAGTTTCCATACCGTTTTTACCTATCCGTAAACCATCCCCCAGACAGCCATTATCTGCATTAATCAGATATGAAGCGATTTTCTTGTTTCTGGTTACGGAAACCATTGAAATTGCAGGGGATTGTCCGTTATGGTTGCAGTGCTTTTCAAACATCGAATACCACCATAGAAAAAGGGCGTGCCCCCCTCATGGGTATTTATCTTGGAATTGATACGGGAACCAGTGCCACTAAAGCCATTGCTTGTAATGTAGATGGAACCATTCTCGCCCGTGCAACCAGCGACTACCCCATATCACACCCCAAGCCAGGATGGTCTGAACAGAACCCTGAAGACTGGTGGAAAGCAGCTGTCTCCTCTACCCGGAAGCTTTTACGTCACAATTCCTTCCACGCAAAGGACGTTAAGGGAATTGGTTTAAGCGGTCAGATGCACGGTTCGGTCTTTCTTGATAAGGATGCACGTATTCTACGTCCCGCAATCCTTTGGAATGATCAACGTACGGCATCTCAATGTCAAATCATAGAGCAGCGCGCAGGGGGACGAAAAAAATTGATACAGATGGTTGCTAACCCTGCTCTAACCGGATTCACTGCCCCCAAAATTCTCTGGCTACGTGAACATGAACCACACTGCTATGAGAAAACTCACAAAATCCTATTACCTAAGGATTATGTCCGACATTGCATGACCGGTGAATGGGCAACTGAAGTCAGCGATGCTTCCGGAACACTGCTTTTCGATGTAGCAAAAAGACAATGGTCCAAACCCTTACTTAGCAAACTGGAAATCGATGGTGACCTTCTCCCTCCCTGCTTCGAATCCGAAGAGGTATCCGGACAGCTTCTTCCGCACGCAGCATCGAAAATGGGACTGAAGGCAGGTATTCCCGTGGTCGGTGGAGGAGGCGACCAGGCAGCTGGAGCCGTTGGAAACGGAATCGTGCGTTCGGGAATTATTTCAGCGACGGTTGGTACCAGCGGAGTGGTTTTTGCACACAGCGACCAAGTGCAAATTGATCCTCTTGGACGCGTTCATACTTTCTGCCATGCAGTTCGAGGAAAATGGCACGTAATGGGCGTCGTGCTGTCAGCAGGTGGAAGTTTCCAATGGTTTCGAAACACGTTTGGCACGGGGCCTGACATCGACTTTCCCAGTCCTGATTCGAAGCAAATGCTTAATCGCAAAACAAAACTCCGCCGGAAAACAAATCCCTACGATCTTCTTACAAAGGAGGCTTCCCAAGCACCTGTCGGAAGCGAAGGACTCTTTTTCCTTCCCTATCTCACAGGTGAGCGGACCCCTCATGCGGATCCCGATGCAAAAGGTGGATGGCATGGACTTACCGTTCGACATGGTCGTCCCCATCTCATCAGGTCCGTGCTTGAAGGGGTCACTTATGCTATGAAGGACAGTCTGGAAATTATCCGGGAAATGGACATTCCTGTACGAGAAATTCGCGTCTCTGGCGGCGGAGGGCGCAGCGCCTTCTGGCGACAACTTCAGGCGGATATCTACGGAAAGAAAGTTTGCTCCATCAACTCCGATGAGGGGCCTGCATACGGTGCGGCGTTACTTGCAACTGTTGGTACCGGCGCCTATTCGAGCATCACCCAGGCATGCCGTGCCGCGATCCAGGTTGTGCAAAACACGCCACCAGATACGGCCGCACGACGGCACTACCGCAAGGCCTATCCCTTCTATCAACAATTATACCCCGCCCTCAAGAATCATTTTCAATCGACATCAACCCTCCGTTCCTCGTGACAGGTACATGGTCTTCGTCCGATCGGAAATAGTGCAACCACCACCGAATACACGGACAAACCCAGCAAGGAGCTCATGATGCCTGCTCTGTTCTTGACCGAATCCGAAGTTAGCGAACTTCTGACGATGCCACTTGCAATCGAATCCATCGAACACGCTTTCCTACAATGGGCCAAAGGAAAAGCGGTGAATGTACCGCGTACCCGTGTTACCGCACCGGGCATTCTCTTACATTGCATGTCTGCTTCTGCTGAGTATTTGGGTTATCTGGGATGGAAATCTTACACCACAACGGGTCAAACAACACAATTTCACATTGCTTTGTATGAAGTGGAAACAGGAAAAATATCGGCTCTCTTCGAAGCCGACCAACTGGGACGAATTCGCACCGGGGCTGCCAGTGGTGTTGCTACAAAATATATGGCAAGAACCGACGCCCGCCGGGTTGGGATTTTCGGAACGGGACGTCAGGCTCGAACCCAGCTCCTCGCCGTATGCCAGGTAAGAGATATCTCACGAATACATGTTTATTGCAGAACCGAGAAAAGTCGAGCGACTTTTTCCCATCAAATGGCGAAGGAGCTTGGCATTAACGTAGTACCCGTAAGTGATCCCGAACAGGCTGTGAAAGATATGGATATCATCATTGCGTCAACCACTAGTAAACAGCCTTTGTTCGATGGACGCTCCATTGCTCAAGGGACCCATCTTAATCTTGTTGGATCCAATTTCCTCCATAAATCAGAAGTGGACACCTGTACCATCGAACGGGCTGATCACATCGTGTGCGACAGCGTTGAGCAATGTAAACTCGAAGCTGGAGACCTGGTTAACCCGATTGAACAAAAAGTCCTGAACTGGTCCGAAGTTTCAAATCTTTCTGATGTCATCGCACAACCAGAACTCGCAAGACGCAGTTCCTCAGAAATCACCGTATTCAAATCCGTTGGACTGGCTATCGAAGATGTTGCCGCCGGGGTCCGTGTATTGAATCGCGCCCAACAGGAAGAACGGGGACAGCTACTCCCGTTTTAAGTCCAGTACTGAAACAGCAGGCAGCTTGCATTAACATACCCTCACAACGTGAAAAACAGTCTAATGGAGGCTGGCTGCATCTTTTCTCGTATCCACCTCCGATCTACAGGTCACACTCGGTGATCCCATCTAATGACGGATTTTCGCGATACCTGCTGGCATTCTTAATGCTGTTTCATGCGCTGCTTGTTATAGGTCAGATTCATCGCAAATCACCTACCGTTGACGAGGTTAATCATCTGCCGGCAGGGTTGACCTATTGGCAGCAAAACACGTTTGCACTTTACCATCACAATCCGCCTCTGATAAAGCTTCTTGCGGCGATCCCCCTCTTGTTTTCAAAGGATTTGGTTGATTATTCCGGCGTCTGGAGTGATGCCGAACACTCCGGAAATCCCCTGGGTAAAGACCGATTTGGAAACGAGTTCATGAGAAAAAATGAACACCGCTATTTCACTCTGTTTTTTCGTGCACGGTACGTCACAGCACTTCTTTCCCTACTGGGAATGGGCATCCTATACCTTTGGACTAAAGAATTATTTGGCAAAACGTCGGCATTGGTTGCGGCCTTTTTCTGGTCGTGTTCCCCAAACATCATTGCCTATGCAGGAGTCATCACAACTGATCTGGGAATCACCACTTTTAGTCTTGCCGCCACCTACGTTTTCTGGAGATGGCTGGCTGCACCTTCATACCACCGTGCCGCAGTCAGTGGGGTATTGCTTGGACTGGTTCAACTCGTAAAATTCAGTGCCTTGATTTTCTATCCCCTGTGGATCGTAATCGCAATCGGCCACTATCTACAAAACCATAGCACCTTGCCCACAGGGCTGCTGTTTGCAAGAAAAATTACCCCTAGCAAGTCGATTTCACAGATAACACCTCACCGCATAAAGAGGAACTCTTACCTCCGCCAGTTCCTAACAATAATCCTTCTCAGTGTGCTGGTCATCAATCTTGGATATGGCTTTGAAGGCTTCGGCCAGCGACTCGGTGATTTCCCTTTTCTGTCCTCCACACTAACTCGCCTGCGGGAAAATGGACAGTCCGCTTATCCCAACCATCCCAACCCTCTTTTAAAACGCCTTTACCACGCAAGACAAAACCGTTTCGAAGATTCCTGGATTGGAACACTGCGATTGCCTCTGCCCCGACATTACGTACTGGGATTCGATGAACAGTCTTTTGAAACTAACCCTCAACTTGAAAAAACACTGCCTGATTTTTCTACCGGAACCGGATATCCGGTCTATCTCCGTGAAGAACTTCGCACTACGAAACATCCTGAAACTAACCGAGTTGGCTGGTGGTACTATTACCTTTATGCACTCGCGGTGAAGGTACCGGTAAGCACTTGGATTGCGATGGGGTTTGCTGCTCTCAGCTTCGTGTATCACCGAAATACGAAATGGCAGTTTGCAGACATCGCAACACTTTCCGGCCCTCCACTGCTGTTACTCGGAACACTCAGTTTCCTGACAGACATCAATATTGGTTTGCGCTATGTCCTGCCTGTCCTGCCTTTTTTATGGATCTTTGTCGCACGATTAGTAGCAACTTCTTCCCCCTTATTGACTAAGCCATCCATCCTGCAACGTTGGTCTGTGATACTCCTGTTCCTAGCTTTCAGCTGGAACAGTTGTGTCACGATTATCACTTACCCCCATTACCTCTCCTTTTTCAATTACCTTGCCGGCGGATCTCAACAGGGCCATAAACACCTCATTGACAGCAACCTAGACTGGGGCCAAGATCTTCTCGAACTCCAGTCATGGTTGAAAAAGCATCCGCAGCCATCTGCAATCGGCCTTGCCTATTTCGGTTTAGTGGATCCATCCATCCTTGACATTGATTTTTTTCTTCCTCCCCAGAACACAACCGGCCATTTACACAAACAAAGCATTCCCCCTTCACTACCCTCGGGTCTCTACGCCATCAGTATCAACTACCGACAAGGCCTTCCCTACAAAAGCTATAATGAACACGGCAAGCTAGTACCTGTCCCATATAACGCCTATCGTTATTTTCAACAATTCCATCCCATTGATCGCATTGGAAATTCCATTTGGCTATTCCAAATCGATCCGGACAGAAATGGAGGCCTTGAAAGGAACTAGCAATAGTTGCAGTCAAATCATTAGTTACAAAAAAAGAATTCTTAGAAAGTACCTTTCTGGTACGACTCCTCTCCCCTTTCAGCTTGCCCCACCTATCCAACCCTATTAGAATGGCAATCAGATGCGCGAGTATGTACAGGTGTTTACTACTATCTAAAACCGGAAGTCATTTTCCAATCGCTTCTTGACATTGAAGAAGGAGTCCGGAAATGTTGCGAATTGATGCGGGCCGTTCTGAATCCTATTGCGATGGACTCCGACGACGCAGTTTTCTGCAGTTGGGTATCGCCGGCATGTCCAGTGTAAGCCTTGGTAATGTTCTGCGAGCTAAGGAATATTCCGCCAAGTCCACCGGAAAACAAAAGGATACATCCGCTATCTTGATATGGCTCGATGGAGGTCCAGGACACCTTGACCTTTATGACTTGAAACCGCACGCGCCGGCTGAAATCAGAGGAATATGGAAACCGATCCGAACCAATGTTCCGGGAATAGAAGTATCCGAGTTGTTTCCGCGGCAGGCCCAGGTCGCAGACAAGTTTTCGATAGTTCGTTCGCTCTATCACAATACGGGCGATCACTTCGCAGGCGGTCACCGCATGCTCACCTCGAAGAATATGGGAGTCAGTGGAGGTAACAACAGTGGCAAATTTCCTTCTATTGGATCGATCGTTGCTCAACAGCGCGGTTCCCGTCAGCACGGGATGCCAGCCTACGCAAGCGTTCCCAGTGCCAGCAGCATAGGCTTGAATCCCGGATACTTTGCCGGCAACTGGCTGGGTCCCCAGTATGACCCGTTCCAGACTGGAGGCGATCCCAACAACAAAGATTTTAGGGTACAGAACCTGGCACTGACAGAAGGCCTTTCGATCGAGAGACTGGAAGATCGACGTCAGTTGAACGAACAACTGGACAATCTCAAACGACATGCCGACGGAAACAAGACGTTTGAAGTACTGGACGAATTTGATCGTGATGCTTTTGAGTTTGTTTCTGGAAGTCGCGCACGTAATGCTTTCGACATCAACCAGGAAGCCGCCGAAATTCGAGATCAGTACGGACGCCACTCATGGGGGCAAAGCGTTCTACTCGCTCGAAGACTTGTGGAGGCAGGTTCGACTTTTGTAACCGTACATTTCGGAGGATGGGACCATCACTGGAACCTTCAATCTGGAATGGAAAGCTGTCTGCCGAGAGTTGATTCGGCAGTTGCAGCACTCTTTTCAGATCTCGACCAACGCGGGATGCTCGATACTACTTTGGTCATTCTGTGTGGGGAATTCAGCCGAACCCCTCGTATGAACAATGGAGGCAACGGTGGCCCACCGCTGAGCAAGGGAACACCGGGGCGAGACCATTGGGGTGCAAGTATGTTCTGCTTGCTGGGTGGTGGTGGTGTACGTGGAGGCCAAATAGTCGGCTCAACGGATGACAAAGGTTATCGTCCCAAAACCCGCGCTGTCCAGCCTTCCAACATCCATGCAACGATCTATCGCGCTTTAGGCATTGATCCCTCATTGCAGCTTATCGACCATCGTGGGCGACCGACGCCTGTTCTGGAAGATCCTGCCCCAATTCACGAGCTGCTCTGATCACTACTTCAAAAAAGTGTGAAGATTGCTCCGTACGAATGGCTTGTTATCCCACGGGATTTACTCAGGAAAAGATCAACGGTTCTTCGCCACCCCGGAGACTGTGAGCCTGTTGATCTTATCCAGCTAACCATGGGAGAACCCGATATCGTATTGCGGTGGCGTGTCGTGGTTACCCATGATTGGAGTGTCGCCCCCCAGGTCACTGGACACTCAGGTCTTGGAGATTACTCCCGAATTGCTCACAACCTGCCCGCCATAATAGTACTCTCGTTCTCATTCCAATTTCTCCTGCCTGCTTCACACAATAATGCCTTGCTGGCAGGAATCGAGTCCGATTTACAACCTTTCCATCCACATTCAATCGTTGTAATCATCGACTATAACCGCTGAAAGAATCTTCCATGACAGAAACCTCTTCCCCGGAATATCCTCCCCATTACCTGGAATCCAACTGGAAAGCACAGTGGTCACTTCCTGACCGAATCGTCTATTTGAACCATGGGTCATTCGGACCTTCCCCCAACACGGTACGTCACTCCCATGAAAACTGGTCACGACAACTGGAACAACAACCCTGTGATTTTCTGCTTCGACGCCTTCCTGCACATCTGGATCACGCACTAAGCCGACTAGCCGATTTTCTGGAAACCTCACCAGACAATCTTACCTTTTCGGATAACGCAACTACGGCCATGAATGCGGTTGCACAAAGTACGTCACTTCAACCAGGTGACGAAGTATTATTGACAGACCATGAATACGGTGCTGTTCAAAGGATCTGGGAACATACCTGCAAACGGGCTGGTGCGAAACTAACTATCGCCACCCTTCCTTATCCCATGACCTCTGTAAACAAGGTCGTACGATGTATTTCAGAATCGATTACCGAACGAACACGAATGCTGGTAGTCAGTCATATTACATCTCCGACCGCCGTGATTCTTCCGGTTGAACCCATTGTTGAACTGGCTCGAAAACGCCATGTATCCGTGTGTATTGATGGTCCACATGCCCCTGGAATGATACCTTTGCAACTAGATTCCCTTAATTGTGACTACTATACGGCCAGTTGCCATAAGTGGCTCTCAGCACCCTTTGGTTCCGGATTTCTGTTTGTCCATCCACGGGTTCAGAACACTGTCCAACCGGCTATCATAAGCTGGGGGCGACCCACCGAGAATGAACCACCCAAGTGGCAAGATGAATTTCAATGGGGGGGCACGAAAGACTTTGCTTCCTGGCTTTCTATTCCATCAGCAATTGACTTTCTCAAGTCCTCTGATCTGATGCGGTTCAGGGATTACACACATGATCTGGCGCGCTATTTCCGCACTCACTTGGAAGATTACTTCGAGTCCACTTCTTTTATCCCGGACAGCAACGAATGGTATGGTTCGATGGTCGCCATGCCACTTCCTTCCGGTCCTTACAAGCACCTGCAGAAAACCCTCTGGGACAAATACCAGACGGAAATTCCCATCATCGAGTGGAAAAACCACACTCTAATCCGAATTTCGTGTCATCTCTATAATGATTATAAGGATATCGATCACTTGCTGAACGCTCTTTCTGAACTCTTCCCACGATAGCTCCACGCCTTTGACAGACACTCCGTACAACGAAAGGCCATTGCGTAAGCCGCTATTGCTGGATACCAATCAGGCGGAATTTAACACGTCGTTCACAGCAACCAAGTTCAAACATATGCTCAGAGATAACGGTACACCTGCATCTAAGATTAGCAGAACACCCGATGATTTCACCTTGTGACAAACGGGGCTGTGGTGTTCCGTGTTTTTACTCCCTGGACACCCCATGCGGACTTTCGATTCACACGTCTGGCAAAAAACCGAAATGCCTCTTGCCGTTGTTTCTCGTATGGGATCAGGGATGTTAAATTGTTATACTTTTCCCAATTATAACTCTATCTATATCGCCTTAACTCTAGCAGGGATTGCAACTTGGGAACTCGCACAAAGTCGCAGAAAGAACCGAAACCAAAAGCGACAACAACCTCTACGACCATGTCCAACACGGGGTCAATGAAAGTCTATTCAGAGGAACACGCGTCTCCGCCACGCCCCAAACGTCGAAAGACTGCTCAGGAAATGGCCAAACGCCAAAAAGAAATTGCAGTCAGTGAATTCTTTGCAAAAAATCGCCATTTACTCGGCTTTGACAATCCCCGCAAAGCATTGTTGACGGCGGTAAAAGAGGCGGTTGACAATTCGCTGGACGCTTGTGAAGACGCGGGCATTCTCCCCCAAATTCACGTTGAAATTCATCTGGCAGGAGAAAATCGTTACCGAGTCGTAATTCAGGACAATGGTCCGGGAATTGTGAAATCTCAAATCCCCAATATCTTTGGAAAATTACTTTACGGCTCGAAATTCCATCGATTGCGCCAGTCGCGCGGTCAACAGGGAATTGGAATTAGTGCCGCAGGAATGTACGGCCTGTTAACTACGGGCACTCCCATTAAGGTCACTTCCAGAACATCCGCAAGAAAACCCGCTTATTATTGTGAACTTCAAATCGACACCAAACGCAACAAACCTGAAATCATAAAGGACGAGGACACCGACTGGGAGGGCATACCACATGGTACCCGTGTTGAAATAGCTCTGGAGGCACGTTTCCAACGTGGTCGTCAGTCTGTGGAAGACTATCTTCTTCAGACGGCCATCGCCAATCCACACGTTACGATCTCGTATATCGATCCTTTCGGTAAAGAGCTCGCCTGGAAATGCGTTTCTCAACAACTCCCAGATGAACCCAAAGAAATCAAACCTCATCCTTATGGCATTGAACTCGGAATCCTCTTAAAGATGCTGCAGGAAACCGAAGAACGATCACTGAAACGTTTTCTAACGCGTTCATTCTCCCGAGTCAGTTCTGCCGTAGCCAACCGAATTGTTGAAAATGCGGGAGCAGGACTAACAGAGAAATCCTACCCTACACGCATTGCTCGTGAAGAAATCGATCGTCTCTACGCAGCCATTCAAAAAACTAAAATCAGTGCGCCTTCGGTTGACTGCCTTTCACCAATTGGGGCAGAAATGCTTGAAGCTGGGTTGCGCCAGGTAATTCCGAATGCCGGATTCTACGCGGCCCACACGCGACCTCCTGCTGTTTATCGGGGTAATCCATTCCAAATAGAAACTGCAATTTGCTACGGAGGTAATGGAAGTAACACCCGAGTCGATCGTCAGACTCTTGATGAAATGATCACGGAAACCGACGATCGCACGATACGACGGTTTCTGATGAATTCATTTTCCGGGATTGGTCCCAGCAATGTTGACTCGGTAATCAAACGGGCAGATCTCTCACCCAGATCCTCTCCTAAACGTCTTAAAGAGTCCGATCTGGAACGCCTTCATACTTCCTTACAGCGAGAGGCTATTGAAGAAAAGCACCCCCTCAGCCTCCTCCGTTACGCTAATCGAGTTCCTTTACTGTACCAGCAAAGTTCCGGTGCTGTACAACAAGCCGTATCATCCGTCAATTGGCGTGCCTACGGCCTTCCCCAATCTCGTGGGTCACTTCCAACCGGCCCCATCACTCTGGTTGTACACATAGCAAGTGTCTGGGTTCCTTTTACCTCGGAATCGAAAGAAGCCATAGCCAGTTACCCCGAAATCATCCAGGAAGTAAAACTCGCTGTCCGGAAAGTCGGTCTAGCCCTTAAATCCTATCTCGCCCTACAAAGGCGTTCTGCAGAATTGAAACGCAAAAACCAATACATTGAAAAATACATACCTCATATTGGAATTGGTCTACGTGAACTGCTCGACTTAACCGATCTCGAGGTTCAGGCACTTACCACAACGCTCCGTGACACCCTAGAACGAAGTCGAAAACTCTAAATGGGGAGTTCTGAGCACATCCATTGGTATTTCCGTAAAGCGTACCAGCATCTCTGAGGAGTTGAAGTTCGTGACTCGCAAGAAAACTAAAAAATCGACAACACCCGTTAATACGCCATCTGACTCAACCGTCGACAAGCATGTCCTGTCCAAACTTGACCAGGAAGCACAAAACATACACGAGACCATTCTCAAGGGAAACAAACCGCGAATGCGTTTTCCAATTCGCTCCTTGTCCAACGTACGTTATGTGAAACGAAATAAGAACGAAGGTTATTTCGAGATTAAAGGTCGTAAGTCTGAACGCACTTTGACGGTAAACACGGCTAAAACATTTGCCCAATCGATACGCACCATGTCCATGCTGAAAGAAGTAGTGGAAACCGGCGACATCATTGGTAAACGTGAGGTTTATTACAACTCCAAACCATGGAAAGAATGTCGCTTCGACGAACAACCTGAAGCGGACAACGTGCTGGATGATCTCGAGGCCATGTTTGGAGTTAACCGTGAACAGTTCAAACTTGTACCTGAAGAGCGTGGCGGCGACGTAGTCGGAGAGTTGGTCGTCATTGACCGCGACCGAGCTACCGGTGAACGACTTCGTATCGATTGCACCAAGTTCGGGTCCGGTGCCTATTCTATCCCCAGCCAAGTTGAGGAACTGGATTTCGAAACCAAAGCCAAGTTCATTCTCGTCGTTGAAACGGGCCAATTGTTTAACAGGCTGAACCACCACGCTTACTGGAAAACAGCCAACTGTATTGTCATCAGCATGGGTGGGGTGCCAACCCGTTCCTGCAGGAGATTTATTCGATGTCTGTCAGACTCACGCAAACTCCCGGTCTATGTGTTCACCGACGGAGATCCATACGGCTATGGAAATATTTACCGGACGCTTAAAGTCGGTAGCGGCAACGCTGCCCATCTCAACGAATATTTCTGCGTCCCCCAAGCAAGATTCTTAGGGGTAACTCCATGGGATATAGAAGACTTTGATCTCAAGGAAGCGGCTCACCCCCTAGCCCCAGTCGATATCAAGCGAGCTCAAGACGCTCTAAAAAATGACCCCTTCATCAAGAATCACCCTCAGTGGCAAAAAGCACTCAACATGATGCTGGAAATGGGTGTACGTATTGAGCAGCAGGCATTCGCGAAACATGGTTTGAATTATGTAATTAATACCTACCTACCCAAAAAACTAAGCAAACCTGCCAGCTTTCTCCCTTGAAAAATCGTCTTCTCTCCGGGCTTTAGTAACGCAATGCACCATCGGACATGAAATCAGCAGCCTTTCCAATACGGTCCCTTCGAATATTCATTCAACAGACCTCATCCACTAAAGTTGGATGAACTGTTTATTATCCGGAGGTGAACAGCCCCAAGGGTCGTTTCGAGAATCAAAAAGCCGTCTTTCTTAGTGATCATTAACATGAGAAAACAAATCAAATCCACGGCAGTTACGAATTTGCTTTCTTATCATGCGAACCCATACCGCAAATCTGTTATCGATCACGGATCCATAAAGTTCAACAAAACGAGAATACGTCAGTGATTCAGGGATCCCCTCAATAGAAGGGATAAAATCATTTCCAGAGAAACGCTGCGCCAATTGAGTTATCGCATGATGTGCTATTTCAGGATCTGCATTGGACAAACGTTCCGCAAATTCAATCCCACTGTAGTCCGCAGTTAAATCTACAAAACTAAATCCGGTCCCTTCTCCTCGCTCCTTCTCCTTTGCATCAGAGAGTTCTTTTTGAATGCCCACTGCCTCTGACACTGACTTGCCGAGAATGGCTACGAGACTCGCAGAAACAGAAAAATGGAGCAGCAGGTCCTTACGTCCTCTCAAAGTAGGTTTTCCAAGAAAAAGGCGACGTTCTGTTCGTTCCCGTTCCGTCTCCACCTTGGGCAACAACAAGCGGACCACAGGATGACGTGCGACACGACTCTTAGGATCAAGCGCGAAACCCAAGGAAACCAGAAATGCTTTTACCGGATCAACTGGGTTATTTTCTAACGCAGCCAATGCAGCAACACGAATATAATAGTCACCTAACGCATCACCATCTAAACGCTTTTGATCCTCTGAGGAAGATTCCACTGGGCGAAGCGCATTTTCTTGAGCAGCTAGCCGAACCACTCTGACAATGTGCGCGACCTGATCCCTTAACCCATCATCGAGTGTCGCCTCCCTGTCTGTGATCGAAGCACTACTCTCCGCCCCGGACCTAACTGTTGGAATATCCGTCCAATAGTAATAGCCCGCTATGAATCCAATAATCAGACAAATTCCCATCATAGTTCGCAAAGCAGTTCTCCTGATTCTCCTTTATCGTGAATCGCAATTCGAAAACAGGACTCAACCCTATATACTATGCTGAACCTTCACAATTACTGACCAAATACCAATCGTTTACCTATTACCCGATCCGTCTATTTTTCGCTATCCCGTTTTACCGTTTCGTGTTCAACTTCAAAGAAGACCTGAAGGATTACCTCATGCATAATCATTTGAAAAGAAAACTTCAAGCCGGAGATACCGCCCTCGGATGTTCCATTAGCCTCACTTCACTAGATGCAGTGGAAGTTGCCAGCCAACTGGGTTTTGACTGGCTTTGGTTCGATACCGAACACGCCCCCCTAGACATTGGCGCGCTACAACCCCTGATGCAGGCCAATCGTCGCGAAAACGTCACTCCCATCATCCGCGTTGAATGGAATGACCCCGTCCGGATCAAAAAAGCACTCGATATCGGTGCTCACGGCTTAATCATCCCCTGGGTGAACAATGTTGAACAAGCTGAATCCGCAGTTCAGGCCGCAAAGTACCCTCCTCGCGGTTTACGGGGATTCGGACCAAGACGTGCGTCGAATTATGGCATGGACACCGATTACGTCTCCACAGCCAACGACGAAGTGATGGTTATTACCCAGATTGAAACACAAGAAGCCGTCAAGAATTTTGAAGACATCCTCGCGGTGGAAGGTGTCGACGCTTATTTAATTGGTCCAAATGACCTTGCTGCATCCTACGGACACTTGGGGAATCCCGGTCATCCCGAAGTGGAAGAAGTGATTGCTGATCTTGTTGAACGCGGCAAAAAGGTCGGGGTTCCTGCTGGCATCGTATCCTTTACGGCGGAAAACGCTCAGCACCGTATCGACCAGGGTATTCAACTGGTAAATATTGGAAGCGACATCCTGTTTCTCAAACAGGGTGCTGAAACCATGCTTAATGCCTTGAAGCGATAATGCTTACAGATCTTCTGGAAATCATGGTCTATGACCAACAGGCTACATGCTATCTAAACGGTGTGCAAAACCCTCTATCAACAACACCCGTGTTTGGATCGTATCTGCACATTACTCCTGCAGAAGCACGTTCCAGGCCGTAACTTAGTTTGATCGGTCAATCGCGACGTGAAAGGTTCACAGTCTATTTGTAAGATACTCTGTGTCTACATGTTATTCGTTAAAGCGGTCATCCGTACCGCTGAGGCCAGCACACTAAAGTGGGTAGAACTGTGACCTTGAGAACAGCATTGACTCTACCTGCTTTAAAGAGATACAGAAGGTGAAGAACTGTGAATTTTTCTATCAGTCAGACAGTCGAATGTAGTCTTGCGTGATGAGAAGCACTTCATCTGAATAAAAATCTCGTTCAAATACAGGACGTTCGGAAGATACCTCCTCTTGTTCACCTTCACTCATATCTTCTGATTTGTCCTGCTTGAGTTCTTCGCGCAACTTCACCTTCTGAAGTGGTACAAAGGAGCGACCTTTACGGCCAAGAAATTCCGCAATTTCATCCTCGACTTCGACAAATTCACCATCCTTGGACCGTCGTTCCGTAGACAGATCCTTTAATTGCTTGATGATAGACTCGTTCACCAATTCCAACGGTTGGAACTCAGCCGTTACAACACGATCAAATGCCAAAGCACGATCCAGATGCTCTTCCCCGACATCCAATTGATCAAGCAATGAGGGCAATACAATATCTGATCTAACCCCACGGGTTTGAGTACTGTCTCCATTGATTCGGTAAAACTTCTGCATCGTCAGTTTCAGTGCACCTAACGTAGAAGGCGGCAACCGCATCGCCTCAGCCAAATCCAATAAGTTCTGAACGGTTCCTTTACCGTGTGTCGTACTGTCACCGACTACGATGCCACGATTGTAATCCTGTATAGCAGCGGCAAAAATCTCAGCCGCACTGGCGGAAAGTCGACTCGTGAGTACAACCAGAGGTCCACTGTACGTCACTCCGGAATCACGATCATAGTACGGGGTCACTTTGCCTTCAAAGTCCTTCACCTGAACAACTGGACCGCGATCAATGAACAATCCTGTCAGACTGATAGCCTCCAATAAGAAACCTCCTCCGTTACGTCGCAAATCAACCAATACGCCATCCACTTTTTCGCTTTTGAAATCTTCGAGAATGCGGCGAACATCCCGTGTGGTACTCGCATAATCCTTTTTACGATTCGCCGCAGCTTTGCTATCGACATAAAAGGAATCCAGTCTGACAACACCTACTTTGTAGGGAGCACCTCCCTCTTTCATACCTTGCTCAATAACTACACCACGGGCACCGTGGTCTTCAATCTTTATCGTGCGACGAACCAAATTGTAAATTTTTCGTTCTTGAGATTCACCCGTCAGTACTTCAATTCGTACAGTCGTGCCCGGCTTTCCTCGGATTTTACGAACAACATTACGAATCCGCATTCCAACGACATCTGAAATTTCTCCGTGCTCCCCTTGCCCAACACCAATAATCTTGTCGCCTTTCTTCAAACGTCCGTCTGCAAATGCCGCACCGCCAGGCAAAATGCGTACAACCTCTGTGTATTCATCGCTTTGACGCAATTCTGCCCCAATCCCATTCAATTGAAGCCGCATCTGAATATTGAACTCTTCCAACGTACTTTTGGACATATAGTCCGTATGGGGATCAAATGAGCGAGCCAAAGATCCTAGAAAATTCTCCAGAATTTCATGTGAGTCAATCTGTCGCCACAGTCGAGCATTATTCTGATATCGTCGAGATACTCGTTCGACAGCTTCCTCGTACTCGGTACCGTTGATTTCTAAAACCAGAAGTTCGTATTTAACTCGTTTCCTCCAACGCTCCCTGATTTCCTGATCGTCAACACAGTACTCAATCTTGTCTGGATCCGTAACCAACACTTCATCAATATCGAAATCGAACTGGCCTTTCAATAATTGCTTGACCAGCTCCGTACGTTCACCAAGACGCTGTAAAAAACGCCCCACAATCTTATACGCAGCTTTTAACTGCCCCTGATGGACATGATCATCCAGGAGCGTCTCAAATTCAGCGAATTCCTGGTAGTCATCTTTGGTAAAGTACAGTTTATTTGGATCAAAACGCTTCACAAATCCTTCCAGCAAGGTTTTTGACATGTCATCATCAATCTGACGACGTGTCAGGTGGGCACCCTCAAGATACCCTCCCACGATCATCGCAATACGGCTGTCGTACTCTCCCTGTTCAGGAAGTTCAATCTGTGCCAGAAGCAAAGAACTGCAACTGATCAGCAGCAGCATGGCTAATAGGTTTACAAACCAATAATTGCGCAGTGAATTCATCAATAAAACCTGTATTTACAAGAATAGAATATTCAATTCTTAGAACCACCAAGAGCTCACCTGTTGACTTGAACCTATGGGGAATAGTCAGAGGAGCCTCAACTCAACACACGTCATCATCATACTTGACTATTTCAACCATACACAGGCCCTAGCCAGTCACACCGGTACAACTAAATCAACTGGCTGATCGCTTTTCCTGTCTGGTTTACCTGAATTGGACGACCATCAGATGTGTAATACTCGGCATCTAAACGGACCCCCAAGGCGCTGAAGACCGTTGCCGCTACGTCTTCGATTTGCACGGGATTGTCCTCAGGATACTCTGCGTACTTGCTCGTACGACCCACAATTTCACCTGTTTTGACGCCGCCTCCACCCATATTTATTAAACTGGCCGCACCCCAGTGATCACGACCGGCAGAGGGATTCACCTTGGGTGTTCGGCCAAAGTCGCCCGTCCAAACTACCAGTGTCTTTTCCAGCATTCCACGTTGGGCCAGATCTACCATCAAAGCCGAGTAGGCTTGGTCTAATCGAGGAAGTAACCGATTTTTCAGGCTGTTGAAATTATTCTGATGTGTGTCCCAACTGGGATCGGTCACAGTAATAAAGCGAACACCGGATTCGACCAGTCGACGCGCCAAAAGCAATGATTGCCCCAGTCGATGGTCACCATATGCCTTGCGTGTGGTCTCTGTTTCCTGAGATAAGTCAAATGCTTTCTTCGCGGTTGGAGAAGTAACCAAACCGAAAGCTTTTTCGTAGAAACTGTCTGTTGAGGACACCAGCTCTGGCGACTCTTCCACATCCTGCTGGAACCGGTCAAAGGCTCGTAAATATTTCTTGCGACGATCGATCCTTGCTAAATCAATTCCTGCTGGTGGCGTAACATCACGCACCCGAAAATCGTTTTTGGAAGGATCACTGTCAATTTCAAACGGATTGTACACTGCCCCCATAAATCCAGCCGTCCCGCCTCCAAAACGACGATCCACATCCGTTCCAATCTGGATGTAGGGAGGCATGTTGTTTCTCCATCCTTTTTGACGCGCAACAACTGACCCATATGCAGGATAAGTTAATGACGGCGTCCACTTGTAACCACTCATCAGATAGTGATCCGAAACACCGTGGCTGTTGCTGTACTGGGTACCCGATCGTACAACAGAGAACTTATCCAGCTGCTGCGCCAGTTTAGGCAGGTACTCACTGAACTGAACTCCGGGAAGCCCCGTTGAAATAGCGTCAAATTCCCCACGTATCTCAACCGGCGCCTCCGGCTTGGGGTCGAATGTGTCAATATGGCTTGGACCACCATTCATCCACATAAAAATGCAGCTGATATCGTCACTGGGTTTCTCAGATTGAGCCTGCAGACGCAACACATCTGGAAGACTGACTCCCAGACCTGCCAATGCACCTAACTGAATAAACTCACGTCGATTATGACCTTCGCAGTGGGGAGACGGTTCAAACATCAGTTTCAGCATTGCAAAATCCCTCCATTACTCGTCGTCCGGATTCAGCGTTTTCAAGGAGCACGTTTAACGTAACCACATTGTGAACTTATTGAAACTTCACCTCTCCACATAACCATACTCAATGTAACGCCGGTATAACTGGCAGGCAAGAGCTACCAAATAACTGTCCTAGCACCTTCTTGAATCGCACTCTCCGATCCGTGGATCCTTTGATTACTTTCACGAAAGTGATCGTATAAAGCAAGGACTTCATCCCAATTCAGTCTTGGTGCAACTTCCAGCATTCCAACACTTGATTGCTAAGAGGTCGCTTCGACTTCTTCGGTGCCTTCCGCTTCCGGATCACCTTCATCATCTTTAACGTCTTTCTTTTTCTTGCCGGCCCGCACTTTCAATACACGCACAAGAGGAAGTCCGAATGGACTGTCCCCTTCCTGCCATCGACCCTCTTCTTCCAGTTTTGCAATCCGTTCTTCCCGCTTCAAAACATTTCGGGATCGGGCTAATCGCCCACTGCTCTTCAAACTCTTATCCAGTGACATAATCTGTTTCCTCAACACTCCCAATTTATCATCATTTATTTCAATTCGCCCTGATCCACTTCCAGAACATCATATGAAACAACACGTTCAGGCAGGATGGTTTCCGTGAACAAACCATCCTGATTCCTCACAGGTGGGTTGTTCGGAACCGAATCCTCAATTGCCAAAGTTCCGGGTACCTGGTAAATCTGAATGCCATCTTGAATATTTGGGTGATCCCGCTTACGGAATTCACTCAAAACCCAACCACCAAAACAACAGAAAAAGGCCGTCATCAAAACGATTGCCCAACGGGAAATCCTCATCACAGATGACGATCCGCACCGTCCACCAAACAGCTCATAAAGCTCCAATCGAAGCTTGGACATGTGTCGGCTTCCCTGCCACGAACAGTAACATGCTCAGTATATCCGATGATCAGACCAACTGGGAATCCATCTTACCTATTTTCATGGTGTTCAGTCTAGTGACAGAGCACGAGAAGTACGCCATCTCCTTACCTCATGCGCTATATACATGCAGGTTACATGGCAAAAAGATTCTCAACCCCGGCAACTGTCTTTTTCCTGTCGATTAACATTTCCGATTCCCTGGTCTTCACTCAATCGGCTGAAAAACAGACCTCAAAGACAGTTAGTTCAGAGAAAAGGGAGACTGATGGCCAGCTATCGGGACGATGGAGTTTCCGAATTCTCCCCCTCATATGTCTTATTTAATTCTAAACATCGTATCGCCTCTGATGCCCAAGCACTGCGAGAGTCGTGTTCCAAATAGATCTGCCAATGGGGAACCGCTTCTTCATGCCGCCCCAACTGCTCAAAAGTATCTGCCAGGTTGTAATGTGCATCCGCGTACTGTGGATGGATACGTAAGGCCGTCTCAAATGCTTCAATCGCATCCTCGTGTTGACCTCGCTCGGCCAGAACGCTACCGAGATTATTCCATGCCTCAACGTAGTCGGGATCAATTTCAACCGCTCCACGAAACCGCTCTGTCGCACTAGCAATATCATTCATTCGATAAAAGGCATGACCCAGATGGAAATTAATTTCCGCATGAGGACCACCCAGAATTAATGCAAGATGAAAAGCCTTCACTGCTTCGGGGATCTGGTTGTCATCCTCCAAACGACGTCCTTCCTCAAAACACTGCTGTACTGTTACTCGATCCGGTTCATCGGTCTGGCCTATCTTCAAAATCGCGCTATTTATAGAAGAGTGATGGACCTCCTCATCCGATCCACCGGTTTGTTCAAAATGGTCGGTGTCCATCGAGTAATTAAAATCTAAAAGCTGCTGTCCAGAGGCCTCAACCAGAGTATTCCCGTGTCGTACTAACATCTGCTTATCTTGGGCCAATAAAGCTAATTGCGTCAACGGGCGTTGCACATGAGGCAACCATCGTCGTAATGATGACAGCGCGCGTTCAATTTTCTTTTCCGAAATACCTTCTGAAACCAACCTGGCAATCACTTTTGCGCCGGAAGCTTCCTGAAAATCAAAATACTGAATTCGGAATACCGTCTTTACCGGCCGAATCAATCCTCGCCGAACCCAAGCGTGCACTGTCGCCACAGAAACTTCCAAAATGCGGCTTAGCATAGCCGGAGTACAATGACGATGCATCTGCTGATGGTGATCGATTATCTCAAAACGCGTGAGAAAATCCGCTTCGGAAACAATTTCCAATGATTCACCTTCGTCGCGTAAGCGCATTGCAAGCTGTAATTGGCGTGGAAGTTCGCCGTTACGCTCCAGTGGCCAGCCCTCTTCTCCAACTACAACCAGGTCCACTGTTGTTCCTACGTTTTCTACTGCATGTCCCCCCTGACCCAAAAGCCATTCCGATGCCTCACGATGGGTCATGGAGGCTAACTTCCCAATAAAAGCAACGCGCAACCCGACTAACTTTGATTCCTGATGCCCTACTCTATCCTTGGCTAACCTGCCTGCCATCTGCCCCTCAATCCCTCATCTGTAACGCAACAGACCTAGTTTTTGTTTCACGGCAACAGACTGTTGTAGCAGATCCATTCCATTTTGATCGGCTAGCAACCTGTAACTTCCCTGTTTTCAATGAAAACGCCTTTTCGATACCTTCACATATTAGCGGCTAATCAGCGATCACTTTTCTCTTTCAGACTTCCTCGCAGGTCATCCTCACCGCTGAAGCCGTACCGAGTGTCTGATAAATGACACAATAACGTTCCGTCAATTTCAACAGAGATTCCAATTGTTCCGCATTTGCATCACAGTCCAGTTCAAAATGCAAACGAATCGAAGTCAACCCGACAGGCACCTGTTTGTCAACAGCAAGCGTACCTCTAAAATCTAAATCTCCCTCTGCGGTGATCCTCGACTCTCGCACAGGAATTTCCAAAGCAGTCGCAACCGCACGCAGAGTAACACCGGCACAGGCAACTAACGCATCGAGAAGCATGTTTCCGGAACACGCCGAATGGCCATCACCTCCCGTTGCCGGATGCAAACCGGCCTCTACAAGCGCTGCCCCCGTTTGCACGGTACAACTGATTGCTGAGGAATGCAGTGTTCCTTCTGACTTGAGTGTCACCTTTGCATCACTTGGAAAATCTCGATATTGTTGTTTTAAAGGTTCTTGCAAATTCCTCAATTCATGTGCATCCATTGTCGTTTCAATCCTCCCGCAAAATACAAACTCAGAACTACGTTAACCGGATCTAGAAATCCAATTTATACACGATACTGCAGACCATCCCTATTCCTCATGAACAACAGAGCATCCATACAAAACCTGTACAGACAAACATCCCTTCTGCTCCCAGGGATCATAACCTGCCACCTTCTCTTGGGCATCTCGATCAGACAACTGGCTGATTCCTGACTTCACAATCATGCGATATCTATTACTGCAAATTCGTGACTCCAATGACCCGATGCTACTCAATGAACAACTCGCTTTTGCACACACGATTGGTTGCCCACCAAAGGCCATCAAATCACATAGCGTGTTTAACTCTTCTCTTACCGATCAAACTATTCAAGAATCCGATTTAATTATAATCGGTGGCAGTGGTAACTATTCTGCTTGTGATTCTGACCCCTGGATCCTTCAGACCCTAAATGATCTAAAACGAATCTACGACTCAAAAAAACCTCTATTTGCATCCTGTTGGGGTTTTCAAGCCTTGGCACGTGCACTTGGAGGTGAACTCATCCATGATCCTCATCGATGTGAACTGGGAACCCTCGAAATCCAGCTGACAGAGGCAGGTCGGCAGGATCGGTTGTTTAGTCTACTCCAAAGCCCTTTCCTCGCTCAATCCGGTCATGAAGATCATGTAGTAAAACTTCCCCCAAAAGCAATTTTGCTCGCCTCCACAGAACGCGTCCCTCACCAAGCCTACACTTTCCATGACCGACCGATCTACGCAACCCAATTTCATCCGGAATTGTCGATGAAGGACCTGCTTGCACGGGTTCGTCAGTATCCAGCTTACTTGGAAAAAATGACGGGGATGCGTTACGAGGATTTTTGCAAACAAACCCAAGAGACGCCAGAGGTTGCCCAACTGATACCCGAGTTTATCCGTCAGACAAATGGAAACGCAGACTTGGAATAACGGTTATCTTTAATAAGGCATCCCTGCACTCTGGCATACCGGTATCCAGAATGATTTCACCCTTTCTGACGTAATAAATTTAAAGCACTTCCTGCTCTAAACCAATCAATCTGCTCGGTAGTCAGACTATGGTTCAGTAGTATGTCTTCTGTCGTCCCGTCGGCATGTCTCACCGTCATTTGAATTGCTTTATCAGGGATGATGTGCTCCAAACCAACGATGTCAAGACGATCGTCAGCACGTATATTCTCGTAATCAGCCGGATCAGAAAACGTAAGCGGCAAGACTCCCTGCTTTTTAAGGTTGGTCTCATGAATCCTCGCAAAACTTCTCGTAATTACAGCAGCTGCACCAAGAAACCTAGGCTCCATGGCAGCATGTTCACGACTGGATCCCTCGCCATAATTCGTATCGCCAACTGAAATCCACGGAACTCCAGCCTGTTGGTAACGCCTTGCCAGTTCAGAGAAAGCCACACCTTGATCACCCGTTAAAACATCCTGACCTTTACCGGACTCATTCGTAAAGGCATTGATTGCTCCAGAAAACATGTTGTCGCTAATTCGGTCAAGATGACCGCGAAAACGCAACCAAGGTCCCGCAGGACTGATATGGTCGGTTGTGCACTTTCCTTTCGCCTTCACAAGCACTACCGCATTGGAAATATCCTGTCCGTTCCATTTCGGAAACGGTTCCAATAGCTGAAGACGTTCACTCTCAGGAGAAACTTCGATCGCCACCTCAGCACCATCTTCCACTGCAGCAATGAAGCCCTTGTTGTCAGAAACAAAACCTTTTGCAGGAAGTTCAGGAGCTTCTGGTGGTGATAACCTGAACTCATTTCCTTCCGAATCTCGGAGAGTGTCCGTCAGCGGATTGAAATCCAGTCGTCCTGCTAAACCTAACGCAGTCACAATTTCAGGGCTTCCGATAAAGGCCAAGGTACTAGGACGCCCGTCATTGCGCTTGGGAAAATTACGATTGAAAGAGGTAACAATGGTGTTCGGATCTTCTCCCTTGGTATCTTCCCGCCTCCACATCCCAATACACGGACCACAGGCATTCGCCAAAACCTGCCCCCCGACCTGCCCCAGAACTTCGAGCTGGCCATCCCTGGAAATTGTTTCATAAATCTGCTCTGAACCGGGTGTGATCATGAACTGCGACTGTGAAGTAACACCTCGTTCGACAGCCTGTTGTGCAACATGTGCTGCGCGTCCTATATCTTCATAAGAGGAATTGGTACAACTTCCAATGAGCGCTACTTTTATTTCCGTTGGATATCCATTTTCCTTGGCGTCATCTGCCAAACGTGAAATGGGATGGGCAACATCTGGAGAATGAGGACCGACAACATAGGGTTCTAAGGTATCCAGATCAATTTCAATTATCTGATCGTAATACCTTGCCGGGTCTTCCATCACTTCTACATCTGCCTGTAGAAAATCCTGATATGACTCAGCCAGTTCCGCAATCCGATCACGACCGGTTGCTCTCAGATAAGTGCTCGTCCGACTGTCAAATGGAAAAACACTGGTAGTGGCCCCCAGTTCCGCCCCCATATTGGTGATAGTTGCCTTACCGGTTGCACTGATAGCATTGGTCCCAGAACCAAAATATTCGACGATCTTGTCTGTTCCACCTTTGGTAGTCAGCATTTCACAGACACGTAAAATAACATCTTTGGGAGATGTCCAACCACTTAAGCTCCCTTTAAGATGAACGCCAATAATCTCTGGGAATTTCACCTCCCATGGCATCCCAACCATCACGTCTACCGCATCGGCACCACCAACGCCAATTGCCAGCATTCCCATTCCACCGGCATTGGGAGTATGGGAATCGGTACCAATCATCAGGCCACCAGGAAATGCGTAATTTTCAAGTACCACTTGATGGATAATTCCTGACCCTGGCTTCCAAAAGCCGATCCCATAACGTTGACTAACGGTTCGAAGAAAGGAATAAACCTCCTGATTTTCAGAAACGGCTCGCTCCGTGTCAGCTGAAGCACCTGCATAAGCCTGAATAAGATGATCACAGTGTACGGTGGTTGGAAGTGCCACACGCTGCCGACCGGCCGTAATGAACTGCAAAAGTGCCATTTGAGCTGTGGCGTCCTGCATAGCCAATCGATCCGGGTGAAGCGCAAGGTAACTCTGGCCGCGTTCAAGGCCAGACTCCATTGCCTGTGTCTCGTCAAGATGAGCAAAAAGAATCTTCTCCGCCAGAGACAAAGGGCGTCCGAACCGTTTTCTAAACCCTTCTGTCACATCGGCAAAATGCTTGTAAAGTCGATCTACACTGTCTGTTTTTGTCTCAATGGTTGTCATCGCTTGTCCAAACATTTCGAAATGCGGATTAGAAGTCATCGCTTATCACAGCAACAACACGTCATGGGAAGACGCAACACTTCATCATCCATGAAACTCGATCGCCAACCTAGAAAGTCCTTTTTCGTGTCCGGTGGCGTCAATGCTCACATACGCATATCCAGCCAAGATAGACACCGGCTATCAAAATGGCATACACCAAAACGCGTTTACGAGTTTTGGGTACTTAACTGGTTAATTCGGCGTGCCATCCGACTCTTCATACGAGCTGCCGTATTTTTGTGAATGATGTTTTTCGACGCAGCCTGGTCTATTTTCTTACCCGCCAATCGGAACTCGGCGTCGATTTTCTCTTTGTCAGACGCTTCCATCGCCTCGCTGACTTTCCGGATTTGATTACGCATCGCAGACTTGATGGTGCGATTGTGAGCGCGTCGCTTCACATTTTGGCGTAGACGTTTTTTTGCGCTGTTACTATTCGGCATATTATTGAAGTACTCTCGTCTGGATCCCAAGACTTAAATCACGCTAACCTAAGTCAAGTATTTTATGATTCTTACCGCTTCTTGACAAGATTGTAGACCTAATTTTGTATTAAGCTTTCTGTTAGATCCGTTTCAGCAATCGAGCCCGGTTGCTGCTTCGCTTACCCATCTCACCGGTTTCATGATTCTCATTTCCAACGCATAATTCCCCATTCTTCCCTAACCGGTTGACCCATAGATTCAGTAGACCTGTTTTTTCCTGTCATAACAGTATTCCAAAATTCATAACATAGGGAGGGCTTTCAAAACACCATTTCATCAGACTCAGCCTGCTTTTGCCCCCGAAAACAGCAACCGCCACACATTGTAATAAAGGGGGATGAAATGTCTTTTCGAATCAATTTCATTCCAGGAATAGAACACTTCGACTTTATTTGACTATTTGACAGATCTATAATGTGTCCGTCAGCTTGAATTTCACGGAGCAACCTGTCGTGCCCCTGCCCAGCACTCACACCCTGCTGTTCTCAAGGATCTCTGGCACTTCAGGGTTTCGCGATAAATCGATCCTTGACCACCCAACACGCTACCCGGGGTTACTCTGCATCAGTATTGTGACATTGCAGTTCCTGTTCGTCTTTGCACAGACTTTGCCAGCACAATCCCAAAGGATCACCCGTGAGTTACCGGCCACCTACCTCGACATTGATTCCTCAGTAAAGGTCCACTTTAGCCGAGTCGATGCAAGTCTGGAAGGTGGGCACTGGGAAGAAGCCGTCGACATCCTGCAACAGATATGCACTCGTTTTGGTGACCAGTTAATTCAAGTGGACACCAACCACTACGTGAATGTCCGAACTTTTTGCCACCTGAAAATTTCGCGTCTTCCACCACCATTTCTCAAAGTTTATCGCAACCGTGTTGATCCGCTTGCAGAAGAGTGGTTTCAGCAGTCTATTCAACAATCTTCGCGCCAACCGCTGGAACGAATCCTTGAAGAAGCCTTTTGTAGTTCTTGGGGAGACAATGCTCTGTGGTTGCTGGGTGAACTCTGTTTTGAACAAGGGAATCCCCGGAAATCAGAAAACTACTGGAAACAATTGAAAGGTCTGACCTCGTCAGATTTCGATCAAAAACATGGGTTAGTCTATCCGGATACCTCCTTTTCCCCAGCTGCCCTAGAAGCACGCCTCATTCTCTGTCTCATTGCAACCGACAGGTCACAGGAAGCACTGACAAGGTTGAACTCCTTTCGGTCAGAATTCTCCCATGCCGAAGGGTTCCTGGCAGGAACAAATGGGCCATTCGTCGACACCCTTTCCGCCCTTCTCAAAAACACCGTGAAGTGGCTACCAGAACAGACCGACAATGACTGGCCAACGTTTGCAGGGAATTTTCAACGCAACAAAGCACTTCCTTTTCCGATTGAAATTGGCGCGCTTTCCGGAAAAATAAAACTGAGTAATCCCATTGTTTCAGGAACTCAGAATGGTGGATTTCGCCGTGTGCGGTCAACCTTATCAGAACCCCAGAACAAGCCTCTCGCTTGGTTTCCCGCGCTTTCGGGTGAACAACTCGTCATCAATAATCGTGGGACCATTCAAAGCTTTGATCTCTCTACATGCCAAGAACTCTGGACCAGTACCCTTTCGGAACAGAAGACCAAAAGCACTCCCACCAGTCGTAGACGAAGAAGCACCAACCGCTGGGCTCGATTCCCATCCCGTCCAAGTTCTCCTAGCTATACTCTTACTGTACACAAGGGGCGCATTTACACGAGTACGACGCCGGTCGTTCAACCACGTAACACCAACCGTTTTCGCACCCACCAAACCGTCTCTTCAATCGAATGCCGAGATCTCCGGACGGAAGGCAAACTGTTGTGGTCTATCTCACCTCCGGAATCAGATCTGATCTTTGTGGGCAGTCCTGTCATACACGAGAATAAGCTTTTCATAGCTTTACGTCGCAACGGGCCCAACGCACAGATTTTAGTGGCCTGTTATGATGAACCTGACCGTGATCTTCAATGGCTACGATTCGTTTGCCAGGCTTCTGATTCCGGTTTTCGTCCTCACACCCGACAAACCCTGCTCACCTATTCATCCGGACACATTTTTGTCAGTACAAATCTCGGTTCGGTCGCTTCGATTAATGCCACAAACGGGACTCTTGACTGGGTGTTCACCTATGACCGAAGCGTCGTAAGCAAAAAAGGGAACTTCTCCTCTCTCGCCGACGACACTCGTGATCCGACGCCGTGTCTAATCGAACAGAACATGGTCATTGCAGCCCCGTCTGACACCTCTTTTCTTTTCGCGATCCATGCAGGAACCGGTGCTACAGTCTGGCGAACGGATCTCTTATCAGATGTCGAGCACTTGCTTGGTGTGGTGCAAAACCAACTCATTGTGAGTGGACGTCGACTCTACTCCATTAACATCAACACGGGAAAGTTATCCTGGCATTTTCCTGATTCCAATGACCCTTCTTCGAGAGGCCATGGACGTGGAATCATATCCAATGGCCTCATCTACTGGCCTCTACGCGAAGAGATTCGCGTTTTTCATCCTGTATCAGGAAGACAGCCTCTGCGACTACCTTTGAAAATTCACGGAGAAACGGGCGGCCATCTGATGGTAGCTGACGGTTTTCTCGTGATTGTACAATCCGATGAAATCGTGGTGTTCTCACACTATGGTCGACTCTTTGAACGCTATCAGAAAGATCGCAACGATAGCCCAGGCGATCCGATGCGGCACTACCGACTCGGACGTGCTGCCGAAGCTACCAATCAATGGGAACTGGCCCTTTCCTCTTACCACCAAACGCTGAGTCTCGCTGATGACAAGACGGCTACCGAAAGCCTCCCCATTGCCACACTTGCCAGACAGAGAAGTTTCCACTTACTGACCCGTAAAGCGAACGAATTCAGCGAGACTGACCAACTCCAGCAAGCGGCTGAATTTTACCGTAGGGCTGCAGAGGTTGTGCAGGAACCTCAGCAAAAGATCCATGCTTTTCTCAAAGAAGCAGACGTCCGACATCAGTTACAGCACTATCCCGAGATGCTTGCCATCTACCAGAACATTCTAACCACCCCAAGGCTGTCCGTAGTCCCGATAGCTACAGACTCCAATCTTGCATTTCCAGCACACACAATCGTATCCCAAAAATTGACCGAAGTAATCAACCAGCATGGATTTGATTTCTATACACCATTTGAACAACTAGCCTCTGAATTATATAGGAAAGCAGAACATCCCAAAGACATGGAATCGGTAACCCGTCAGTATCCCTGTTCCCAAACAACCCTAATCATTCTGAAACACCTTTTAGAACAAAACAGCGAACAACCCACAGAGTTTCTACGCATTGCGCAGAAACTATTGAGCGTGACGACCAACCCTAAACAACGTCTCGATCTTCAGAAAAAACTAGCTACCACTTACCGTAAAGCGGGTTTTACATCGGCGGACCTTTTCGCAGAGATTGACGGACATAATCCTGTCACTCCTCCAGCTCCCCTCTTTTCAAAGGATCATTCGAAGCAACTTACGAATAACTTACTTTCGGATCAACAACTGCCGTCTGAATTACTCCTACCCTTTTTCCGTGGATGGGATAAAGTTCTCTCCCCTGATACTCAAGTGCTGCTTCCGCAGGGAATTCGTCCCAGCTATAATCCTCAGTGGCTCTACCTTAGTGACCACAAAAACCACACTCTCTCCTGTGTCAAAACGGACTCTGGCGAAACGGTTTGGACAACGACCGTCCACACCCGCATACAGGAAATCGCTTATGGAGCACATCGCCTGATCGTACATACCGACAAGAATCTACGCGCCATTAATAATTTGGACGGTTCTTTAATCTGGATTCGTCATTTACGCAAGTCCCGTCAACCTGATCACTCCTCTCCTCCAGATTCTCCCAATAGCAGGCTCGTTCCCACGTTTCCTCCTGTACTGATCGATCAACGCCGTGCTTATTGTCACCATGGAGCGGATCTGATTGCCATTGATCTATTTACTGGAAAAACACTATGGAACTACCTGGGGAACGGAACCGAACAGTTTTCCGGCCAAACGATGACCGGATTACTGATAGTACTCGATGCCAAGGACAACGTAGCACTCGCTATCGATTCCATCGCTGGAACAGTCGCGCATCGTGTCCCCATCCCACACCCGATTACCAAGCATCCCCCGAAATGGATATCTGAAAGTCAAATCGGAACCTTTACCGGTCAAAGAACTGTAGAGCTCTTTGATGTTCGTTCAAAGGAAAGACTGTGGCGATACCAAGGTGATTTGTCCGGTCGTTGGCCTCAGTTGCTGGGAGACGGGAAACCTCTCTTACTGGCCATTTTCGGAGGCCGACAACTTGTCCGAATCCATTCTGAACAAGGCCATGCCATCTGGGAAAAAACCCTCGGAAGCTGGATCGGAACCAATCGTTATCCGATCGAAGATCTCGTACTGATCGATCAAGATTATTTCTATTACAATACCAACGGGGTCCTCCATGCCCTCCAACTATCGGATGGAAAGGAACTTTGGAAACAGTTCCTTGGAGGTTCACATGGAATCTGGCGTATCCAACAGGCGGGAGCCCACCTTATTACATATCCGCTAGAACTCAGAAAAAGTCCACGCTCCCCAAATCCCGGAATGAATGACCCTCCGGACTGGGCCGTCGTGGTATGTGACAAGAAAACCGGACAACGCGTACAGCAATGGCACTTTTCTGGAAGACAAGGCGTCGCTTCTCTCCTAATGGGCCCCCAACGAGCAGTGGTGATGACTCCTGGACATCTCTGGAGTTTCCACCATCGTTCTTTATCACCGATTTCTCTGGCACCTCAATAATACAACCTACTTTCCAAAGGAGTCTTCGTACTCGTGCACAGCATAGAAGAACAAGACATGAAAGCTGTCGAACAGCTCAACACGGCATTTCAAAATATCCTCCAAGAACTCGAAAAAGTGATTGTCGGGCAAAAGCCGGTCATAGAAGAAATTCTGATTTCCGTATTCGCACAGGGTCACAGCCTTTTAGTTGGGGTACCAGGACTCGCCAAAACACTCTTAATAAACACCCTTGCAGATGCCTTGTCACTTAGCTTCAACCGCATTCAGTTCACCCCTGACCTAATGCCCTCAGACATCACAGGTACAGATGTCATTCAGGAAAACAAGGAAACGGGAGACCGGGAATTCAAATTCCTCAAAGGTCCCCTCTTTGCCAACGTACTTTTAGCTGACGAAATTAATCGCACTCCTCCCAAAACCCAGGCTGCTCTGCTTGAAGCGATGCAGGAACAACAGGTAACCATAGGGGGGAAAAGGCATCTTCTTGGTCATCCTTTCTTCGTACTAGCAACCCAGAATCCCATTGAACAGGAAGGTACTTACCCTCTTCCAGAAGCCCAGCTCGACCGTTTTATGTTCAACATTCTCGTCGACTATCCAACTGAAGATGAAGAACTCCGTATTGTTCAACAAACAACGACAGCCAATCGTCCACAAATTAAGGAAGTTCTAACGGGGCCTCAAATCATCGAACTCCAGGAAATTGTCAGAAAAATTCCGATCGCGGATCATGTCATCCGCTACGCCATGCAATTCACTCGTTTGACTCGCCAGGAAAAGGGCCCTGTACCAGATTTCGTTAAAGAATACGTAAGTTGGGGGGCTGGTCCCCGAGCTAGCCAATATCTTGTTCTTGGCGCTAAAGCCCACGCTGTTCTACACGGCAGGCATTTCGCAACAACGGAAGATATCCTTCGTGTAGCTGCTCCCGTTTTACGACATCGCATTATCACCAATTTTAATGCAGAGGCCGAGGGGATCAAACCAGACGATATTGTTGTTCAACTTTCAGAAGTTATATCCAGAGACTTCGCGACACAGCACCACACTCCTGAAACAGAGCCTCTGTCAAGAAATCGCCCCTGACAACCACGCTTACCCTGAATGCCATTGGGTAATAGAGAGGGTTCCCAATCAAATCGTCACAGCTACATCCACTCCCTGCCGCACGCGCCTTTATAACTGACCTTTTCCTAATCTGAACGGCATCTCTGTGAACGCGGAAACTGATTCATCTTACCTTGACCCCGAAGTACTATCCAGAATCAAAGGGCTCGACCTGCGAGCTCGGCTTATCGTTGAAGGATACGTCTCAGGAATGCATCGCAGTCCTTATCACGGGGTTTCCGTCGAATTTGCCGAACACCGTGAATACGTTCCGGGAGATGACCTTCGCCATGTTGACTGGAAGGTGTGGGGACGCAGTGACAAGTATTACCTCAAACAGTATGAAGAGGAAACCAATCTACTCGTCCATATGGCTGTCGATACCAGCGAATCCATGAGATATCGATCCAAACACGTTTCCATGAGTAAGCTTCAATATGCTGAATGTGTAGCCGCTTCTCTGTCCTACCTTACACTGCAACAACAAGACAGTGTGGGATTGACTACGTTTGACGAAGAAATCCGAAAACACGTTCGCGCCTCCAGTAATGCCTCTCATCTCAATCAACTAATCCATGCTCTGGAGCAATCGGTACCAGAACAAAAATCGACTATTGGTCCCATATTGCACACTCTGGCTGAAAGGCTTGCTCACCGAGAACTGGTGATCATACTCAGTGACCTATTCGATAACCCTGCTTCTTTGATTTCGGGAATGCAGCACCTTCGACATCGCAAACATGATGTCATTGTATTCCATGTACTGGATCCTGCAGAAATAGAATTTCCCTTTCAGGAACATACACTCTTTCGAGGAATGGAAGGCCATCCTGACCTGCTTGCTAATCCGGCAACACTGCGAGCAGCTTACCAAACGGAACTCGATCAGTTTCTAAAGGAGGTTAGGAAGGGTTGCCAGTTGAATAAGATCGATTATGTCCTTCTGAGAACGGACCAGCCTCTTGACATTGCCCTCACCGGATATTTGACCAGACGACAATTACAAAAATAGTTATCTCGAGTCACGTCAATGATCATCAATCTGTTTCTTGCCATTGGATTTGCTGACCCATTTTTCCCATCCCTGGGTCCCTGGTTGGGCACCGCCCTGCTTGGTACTTGCCTTGCAGCGATTCCCGTACTCATCCATCTACTGAACAAATCCCGATTCATTCAGCTGGAATGGGCAGCCATGACTTTTCTCATGGCTGCTGTTCGCAAAAATGCACGTCGGGTACGTCTCCAGCAACTAATTCTTCTTATCATTCGAGTCCTGCTCATCCTTCTGGTAATCAACGCGTTGGCTCAGCCCTACCGCGAACACGAAGGATTTACTTTTCAGAATAACACACGGAACCACAAGATTATCGTTATTGATTCTTCCCTCAGCATGGGCTTTCAGAGCAACCAAGAAAGCTCTTTTGAACAGGCCAGAAATCTTGCCATCCGAATACTCAAAGAATCCAACAAAGGAGATCCTGTCAGCATTCTCACCATGGGCTCTCCAGCACGACTGGTGAATGGACCTTCTTATGATCACTCGATGGTCCACAATCAACTCAAGATATTGAAAAACAGCTATGAAACCGCCGATCTGGTTTCCACGTTGTCACAAATTGAAGTCACCCTCAAACTCCTCGGAGACCAACCGCTTCTGAACGAAGTCTATTTGATAAGCGATCTGCAAAAATCAAACTGGTTGTACGAAAACAGATCACCCAATTATGACAAAGAGGTCGGCCAACTCGCAGGTCGTATCGATGACCAGGCAGCCATCATTGTGCTCGATGTAGGACAAACAGAAAACGAGAATCTAGGTGTCATCGCCGTATCGTCAGACAATCCTCTGGTGACACCTGACACGCCAACCACTCTAACAGGAACCATTGGCAACTTCAGTCGTAAGGTACAGAACCCGTTAGTCGAACTCTGGGTCAACCAACAGATGACAGCCCGTCAAACTGTTTCGATTGCACCCTATGAAATGGCTAATGTCCGTTTTCATCCCACCTTCCCACGTGAGGGAAACCACTCCGTACAAATTCGCATTCCCGTTGATCAACTACCTGCTGACAACCAGAGGTGGATGGCGGTACCGGTTGAGTCACAATTTGAAATTCTTTGTGTGAATGGAAAGTCCGCCGGACGTTTTTTTCAACGAGCCACATCCTATCTGCAAACCGCACTTGCCCCTCAACCAGCTTCTGCCTTTTCTTCTACTCCCATCCGTCCGATTATTGTTCCAGAATCCAGATGGGATGAAGCGATCCAAAATTATTCGTGTATTTTCTTCTGCAATGTCGGTCAGTTTACAGAAAATGAATTCGCCCTCCTGAAACAACATCTTCAAGAAGGAGGAGCGATCATCTGGTTCCTTGGTGATCAGGTAATAAGCGAAAACTACAATCGCATCCTTTACCGTGGTGGCGATGGTGTTTTCCCTGTTGAACTGGGCAATCGTGTCGGTGACGCAGATGCCATGAACCAAATATTTTTATTTGATCCCAAGGAATATGAACATGACATTATTAAACCTTTTCAATCTGAACCCCGCTCAGGACTCGTAACCGCTGGTGTTTATTCCTATATAAAAAGTACTTTACCGCCTAATCAGAAGTCACAACTTGTCTTATCTTACAATAACGGCGATCCGGCAATCATCGAACAATCGATTGGCAAAGGCAGAAGCATTGTCGTCACTACCGCTGCTGACAGCACTTGGTCAAACTGGCCCCAATCAAATCCCAGTTATGTGCCTCTCATTCATCAGCTACTTCACTATTCCATTGAAGACCGTCTTCAAAAACAAACAACACAAGTGGGGAACCCTATCCGGCTCCTGTTACCAGATCCCCGCACCCGCCAAGTCGACATTCTAACTCCCACTGGGATATCCGAATCGATTGACCTGTCAACACCTGGTGTTCTTTTCTATCCAGCACCCTCTCTTCAAACTACAGTCTCTCCTGGAATCTATCGCGTACAAGATGCCGTCTCCAACACCAGTTCATCACCCTCCATCGCATTTGCTGTCAACCATCCCGAACGCGAAAGTGATCTCACTAAATTAACTCACCAAGAACTAGTGGCTCAGGTTTGGCCGGGTATTGATTTTGTCTATCTCACCGACTGGATGGACAACGATACAAACCAGAAGGTAAATATCCGTCACCGAGGAATGCTCCACGAATTACTGATTTACATTGTATTGGCACTGATAATGGCAGAGTCTTTTCTTGCATGGCGATTCGGCCCCTCCTACAGATAATATAACCCACTTACTTTTCCATTTGACGAAAGACACAACGACTTCCCGTCACTACTTTGGAACGGTTCTGTAATGGATTTTCTTCACAAAATAATTGAACCATGGTTAGGTGTGGAACCCGAGAAGTCGGGTGAACATATCAGCTGGACTATCGAGCACAGTTTCCCCTGGCCTCCGTGGATCGTGTTACTTTTCCTCTTAGCCACACTCTTTGTAATTGTTTTCTTCTACCGTAAAGAACCCACCAGCATCCCCACTCTTTGGAAGTGTCTTCTTGCAGGACTTCGCTTTTCATTAATTCTCGTTGTGCTGCTTATGTTAAGCCAATTACAGTTGAACATTGATCGCTCGAAACCTGCCCCCATGGCAGTTCTTTGGGACCACTCCGGCAGTATGGCTATCGTCGAACAGCAATACCCGAAAGATTACCATGAACCGCTCCGAAAACTTTTAGGAGATACCCCTCCGGACACTCATTCCCGCTGGGAAATCGCCAAGCAGTGGCTTTTACAAGATAACGGATCCTTTATCAAATCACTGGTTACAGATACCCCCTTGCAACTTTATCTGGTTGCCAGTAGTGCGCAGCTGATCCATGATTTTCTGGATGAAACGAGTATCGAAGAATCTCTGGACACATTACACAAACTAAAACCACTGGACCGTCAAAGTAACAGTCGACTCGGCGACTCTCTAAGACAGGTCTTGAACGATTTTCGTGAAAATCCTCCAGCCGGAGTCCTGTTTCTGACGGATGGAATTAATACCGATGGAGAATCACTCCAGAAAGCAGCCGAGTATGCCAAACAACTGCAAGTACCTATCTATCCACTAGCAATAGGAAATCCTAATCCTTTACTGGATATTCAACTTCGTAATATCCTTGCTGACGAGATTGTCTTCGAAGGAGATTTAATCACCTTTGAAGCAACTGTCACCGCCCAGGGCCTAGAAGGACACGAAATGGAAGTCGTGCTGTACAAGGCCTCTTCTGAGATCCCTCTCAACAAACAATCCCTTGTTCTTGGCCCGGACTACTCCCCTCTCCCAATACGGATAAGCCATCCCGCTGATACTCCGGGAGACCACACTTTCGAACTCCGGATTACTCCCCATGATCAGGAATTGCGGACCGACAACAACGTACTCCGTAAACGAATCTCCATTCGTTCAGAAAAACTGAAAGTTCTGCTAACAGAAAACTCACCTCGTTATGAATTTAGATACCTGAAACACTTACTTGAACGGGATTCTTCCATCGCCTTGAATACGGTTTTGCAACAGGCAGATCCAGACTATATCGAGGAGGATCGAAGTGCGATCCCGTTATTCCCTTCAAATCGTGAGCAACTATTTGAATACGACGTGCTTGTCTTCGGAGACCTGGATCCCTCTTTTCTGACTCCACGGGTCCTCCAAAATATCGCAGACTTTGTACAGGAAAAAGGAGGAGGACTCCTTGTCATAGCAGGACCACACCATACTCCATCCGCCTACCGAGGAACCCCTTTGGAATCGATTCTTCCCATTGATCTGAATCAGGTCACATTGACAGATTCCAATTCTATTCCCGAGAGTTACAAACCGCTATTAACAACAGAAGGACGTTTCAGCAACCTTTTCCATTTCGGGAACAGTGGTACAGACAGTAAGCAGATATGGGACGCACTACCTGACTTTTTTTGGCTTCTCGAAACGCCGGATCTCAAACCCGGGGCCGTTCCCCTCGTCGTTCATCCTTCCAAGATGGGCAGCCAAGGTCCACTTCCCGTTATGGTATGGCAGTTTGCTGGAACCGGCAAAGTTCTCTTTCACGCAACTGACGATATCTGGCGTTGGCGTTTTCGATCTGGTGACGCCTATCTTAACCACTTCTGGATTCAAGCCATTCGTTTCCTGAGTCGGTCAAAGTTGGTAGGCCGGGATATCAAGGCAGAACTCACAACGTTCCCTATGAGTACATCCTGGGATGCTCCGTTACACATTCGTGTGCGTTTTTTTGATGAAACCCAGATTCCTCAAACCGATGATCAAGTGGAAGTCTCTGTCAATCGTGACGGGGCCCCTATGCCTTCACTCCAACTGAAGCAATCTCCAAACAATCGCAATGTTTTCGAAGGACTTGTAACGGACCCGGGGGAAGGACACTACCGCGTTAAGCTCACGTCTCCGATTCTTTCCGGGCCTGTACCAACAGATGATTTCGATGTTATTGCACCCCCTGGAGAGATGGAGAACATTCAGACCAACTTACCTCTATTGGAAAGTATTGCAAAACAAACTGGGGGAAAATTTTTTACGCTACTAAATGCCAGTCAGATTCCGAAACATATTCCTGTTGGGCAACGCATATCTCTTGAAACAGACCAACCCATCCCCTTGTGGAACCGCTGGCCTGTGCTGTTGCTATTTCTCTCACTACTGATCTGTGAATGGCTTTTGAGAAAGTACAAACGACTGTTATAAATGAAGTGTAGGAAGTGCTGAAACTTCGGACAGGTACCAGAAGGATGGATTGTATATTACCTGTAGCAAAAGATTTCAGATTGACAGCAGGATTTCGAGAAAAATGGCCCACCTTTTACAAGAACAAGTTCGTGCTGTCGGACATCGTATCCGTCGGTTGTTGTTTCTGTACGGTGCCTGTTATACCTTTTGTTTTGCGGTAACACTGCTTCTCGTTATTGGCTTTATTGACTGGGGACTTCACCACCTGCAATTCACTTTCATTGACGATCGTGGCATTCGGATTCTCGTTACCCTGTTTATTGCCTTGTCTTCCAGTTGGTGTTTCTGGAAATTCGTGGTACGTCCACAATGTATACGTCTCAGCGATATTCATCTGGCACGCTGGGTTGAAACCCGATATCCACAACTTAGGGACAGTCTGACAAGTGCAATCCATTTTCTGGAAAACGAGGAACGTAATCTTCTCTTCGGTTCTGATTCACTCCGACAAGCCGTCATTTCAAAGACTACCCATCAACTGGAAAATCTGAATCTCAAAGATGTGCTCGAGACTTTTCAGATCAAGAGAGCTGTGGTGGGAGCCCTCACGGCCATTTCCGTCAGCGTTGCCATCGCATACTTAAGCCCGATTTATGCCAGTCGCGCTCTGGCCAGAATCACCAACCCATTCTCAACAACTCCCTGGCCAAAGCAGACTGAACTAAAGTTGCTGAAAGTCTCTCGACGGGTCGTTAAAGGCGATCCTTTTCATATGGAAGTCCAAGTTAAGCGTGGACTCGTGCCACGACAGTCCTTCATCGATTACCAACTGCCGGGCCCGACCTCCACCATCACCACAGCCCCCCTGATGCGCAATGGTTCCATTCTGAAAGCAACTCGGAAATCACCACAGTCCTCGTTCGACGTTCGCATCCGTGCAGGTGATGACTTAATCGACTGGCAGAATATCACCGTTATTGATCCCCCTCGGCTGGAAACCTTACAAGCTCAATTATTTTATCCTCCGTACACACGCAAGGAACCGGAAACCTTGGCGGTGAACCGAGGCAATATCAATGCACTTCCGGGAACACGTGTCCTAGTACACGGATCTTCTAACAAACCGCTCCGTTCTGCGGCACTCACGGTTAATGGGCATACCACCCCGATCGTGCCAAATAAAAAGTCCCGTTCTGTGGCAACGGAGTTCACAGTCAACAACAATGGTAGCTACAGCCTCAGTCTTACTGATCGAGAGCCTGAAGCCTTCAACAATCATCGAAGTAGGGTCGAATACGAAATCCAAACAATTCCAGATCTCATGCCGGAAGTTACTTTTGAAGAGCCGACTTCTCACCAGCAGGTCACTGCTCACGCTCGCGTTCCATTACGAATCATGACTCGTGACGACTGGGGAATTGCTACCATCACTCTGCGATATCAACAAGAAGACACCGCCACTGACATTCCGTCAAGTATTCTTCTTTACGATCAGGCAGATCGTCCCTTACAAATGTCCACGGACTTTATCTGGCACCTGGATCAACTTCCGCTAAACCCCGGTTCGACGCTTAACATACATGCTGAAGCAACGGACTACGATGACATCAATGGCCCCCATACAGGAAAAAGTGAGTTACTCCGGTTGGAGATTGTTTCTGAACAGGCCATTCTGGATCAAGTTTCAGATCGACAGACTTCTCTGAAACACGACCTTCAGCGACTCTTGCAAATGCAGGAACTAGCACAGGGTCAGATCCGCGATCTGCAACGTCAAATCACTTTTGCCACGCGGCTTACCGCTCCCGACATTGATACGCTTGAGTCAGCTGAAACAGCTCAGCAACATGTATCACGCGGACTGACAAACCACTCCGATGGAGCCCTGGGAAGAATCCAACAATTATCTGATCAACTCAAGATCAACCGGATTAATGATCCCGAAACACAAACACGTCTTGAAACGATGTCCAACTTAATTCGTCAGTTACAGGAAACTTCTCTGCCAACAATAGAGCAGGAGCTAGTGCGAGCACGAAAAGCTTCCATCAACGAACTTTCCAATCCATCCTCTGTAACGCCAACACCCCCAATAGACAACCGTGAACAATCCGATTCAAACCCATCTCTGAAACTGCCACAAAATTCACTCCCCTCCGAATCCAGAACACCCACCCTCCAAACCCGATCAACCGTGGCCCCACCCTCACCGAGCATCAAGGCATCTTCTTATTCCCAAACAACACAAACGGCCCTCGGCCGGGCAGAAACACATCAACAAGAAGTCATTGCATCCATTGAAACCATGCTTGGAGACGTATCGGCGTGGGCTGACAAAAGAGAATTACTCCGTGATATAGACGAGCTCATTGGCAGTCAAAAAAAGTTGCTACAGGAAACTGCCTCATTGACTCAGCAAGCCTCCGAATCCTTTGAAAAGGGCTCGCAGCAAGAAGCGACGCTTCAACGCCTTGCTGGTCGGCAGATGGAGCTTTCCTCACGCACACAGCGATCACTGCGAAAACTTGAAATTCCACCATCATCGACTGCTGACAGCAAAGCGATTGCTCCTGATGCCTTCAAAGAAGCGGCTGATTTTGCCCGCAATAAAGCCCTTACCGAAACCATGCATCAAGCAGCAGAGCATCTGAGCAATCAACGTATGGGGCAGGCTCTACAAACCGAACAGGAAAGTCTCACTCACCTCGAAGCACTCAAAGAAGTGCTGAATGATGACAGGGACAAACAATTGTCCCGACTGGCAAAACAGCTTCGTGAAGCAGAGCAACAACTGGAAGGTATCCGTACACAGCAAAAACTACAACGCGACAAAACACAGCAGACCACTACAATCGGTGAATCCAAAGAGCATAAAAACGCACTGGAATCACTTCGTAAATCACAACAGAATATTCAGAAGAGTACCAGACAACTAAGCGCAGAGTTACAGCAAATAGACGCGTTTCAAGCTGGGCAATCAACGCAACAGGCTGCCGCCCAGATGACCGAAGCGGATCAATTACTGGAACAAAATAAAACCGAACCATCAATTGAACAGCAGGATAACGCACTACAGTCACTTGAAAGCGCTCAAAAACAGCTTGCTGACGCCAGACGCCGTGCGGAATCACAACGCACGCTGGAACAATTTGCCCAGCTCCAGAATCAAATCGCAACCGTACGAAAGCGCCAAAATGCTATTTACAAACAAACCGAGCAACTGCAACTCGATTATTCAGAACAAGGAAGATGGACACGACGAACCCTGAAAACTCTGCGACAATCAACCCAGGAACAGAATGCCCTCAGGCAACAGGCTGACACATTAACCGAACAACTGACTGGAGCACCTGTTTTCCATCTGTCATTGTCGGGAGCGACGCGCAAAATGGAGGATGCGGCTCAGCGGCTCAGCGACCGTAAAACCGATTCCCTGACACAAAAAACGCAGCAGGAGGTTATCCGCCGGCTGACAGATATCCTTAATGCACTTCAGGCAACAGCCGCAGACAAATCTGCTAATAATGAAGGGAATGCAAATGAATCGGGAGGTGGTCAAGGAGGTGGATCTCCGGCAAACAACGGCATTCCACCTGTGACACAGTTAAGATTACTCAAAAGCCTCCAACAAGGTGTCAATAATCGTACTCGTGTGTTAGATCAATCCAAAGGTCAGAATCCCGAAATGGGAATTGAAGATGACCTGCTTTTTGATCAGCTTAGTGAAGAACAAGGCCAGATCGCAGATCTCCTTATGGAACTACTTCGTCCCGCATCAGATTGAGAAACCACGTGATTGACTCACTGCTTTTATCACATACCCTGGGATTCTGCCTGATTTCAGGATTTAACAGCCCTTGGGATCCATCCCATTCGGAATTAATCCTTCAGACCTCTTCTGAATCCGGTTATGAACTCAAAGTTCAAATCGATCGGGAACCTCCTGTTCCAGATGTCACTGACAGTTTAATCCCAGGTATTTTTCAACCAGAGAACACGGCTGCAGTATACGATGATCCTGATGGAAATCCTCTCCAAAGAAAGCGGAACCATCTCCTGAAAAATCACGAACCTGATTCGGTATTACCGAAACAAGCGAAGCAGGGTAATCCCTTGATCCATATCGGACAACATATGCAGGCTGTGAAAAAGCGGCTTGCAGAGTCTCATAGCGGAAAGGCTACTCAGAAGATGCAGGCGCAAATTGTTGAGGATCTCAACAATTTGCTGTCAAAACTTGAAAGTTCCGAACAACAACAACCCTCCTCCATGCAACGACAGCCACCTTTACCGTCCCAGAAGCCAGAAAAACCGCAGAATTCAACAAGCCAGAAAACTCCGTCTCAGACATCGCAATCTGCGAAACAGGCAGGTCAAACAGCTGCGGCCGAACACATTCAGAGAAATTCCAGTCGTGCTCTGCTTAAAGCAATCTGGGGGCATCTCCCTGATCGTCTGCGTGAACAGCTCGAACAAAGAGCCGATCTCGTTTTCCTGCCACAGTATGAATTACTAATTGAAAGTTACTTTGAAGCCCTCCTGGATAAGAACACGTCCTCACCACAACCCCCTTCACGTTAGCCCTTCTGGCGGCTGTACCGACACGACTCCCCTCGGGTAAGCAGGTCACACTCAAAACGTGTTCCGTACCCTGCCCATAGGGATGCCGGTTTCGGACAATTGGATCATCTTGCCGCCACGCTCTGGGGAGCGTATCATACGAGGCAATTCTTATTTCGATTGTTCATGCCTTACGGCGCAAACGCTATCATTTAGATTACTGACCAAACAGGATGACCTGATGTACATGGTATGGTTACCTTCAATCTGGCTGGCCCAAGATGGGGGAGATGCAAATCCTCCTTTTACAGAAACAATTTTATTCCCGATGATCCTGATCATGGGCATGTTTTTCTTCTTCCAGATAATGACACAGAGGAAAAAGGGCAAACAACGGGACGCCATGCTGAGTGGGTTAAAAAAGAACGACCATGTTATCGCAGCCGGTGGCATATACGGTGTGATAACCAACGTCAATCCGGATGACCCACATGTCATGATACGGGTAGATGACACCACAAACTGTAAACTACGAATAGCTAAAGCCTGTATTCAGGAACTCATAAATAACGCTGAAGCCAACGAGTGATTCAAATAACCGTCAATTTAAGGTGAATAACAAATGAACGCAACGCAGTCACTTCCCTACACGTAAACCACGTTTCTCATACCCAAGTGCCCCCGTCTCTGGCGACCCGGAACCCTCCTTCTTTCAGTGAACCTATGCAAACAATCAGCTTTTATTTATGGCTTATCACGCTTCTCCTTGGTCCTTTGCTTTTAGCCGGGATTTTATCTCGACTACTGAACATCAGAACCTATCTGATCAAGCTTGCCATCGTTTTCTACGCTCTGGCATTTCTAGTTGTCGGTCCATTGCTAGTAGAACAGCGGACTCCCCGATTCGGCATTGACCTCAAAGGTGGGACCATTCTGGTCTATGAAATGGATCAGGATAAAATTCCTGCAGACATGAGCGGACGTGAGTTGATGGAGAAAATGACGGCTGCGGTCATTCGACGCGTCAATCCTGCAGGCACCGATGATGTTATCGTGCGTGCAGCAGGCTCTGAGTCTCTTGAGGTGATTGTCCCAGGAACCACTGCCCAGGAGATCAACAACTACAAAAATCGCATAACCAATATTGGAAACCTGGAGTTTCGAATTCTGGCCAATAGAAAGAATCCCACGTTGCGCCGTTGGATTGAGTTAACAGAATCAAAGAGCGACCAGCCAGCTCGCTACCCATTTCCTAGCAGTGTTTTACAACCGGTCCGTCTCGAGACAGAAACAGGGGAACCGCAGACTGAAGAACGGGCTGTTGCAAGCTGGTTTAAGGTTAACACCGATGAAGCCGCACGAAAAAACCTTACGGAAACTATCGATGGTGTTTTCAACTCTCAGAATCTAAGTACACCGGTCGATTCCGATTCTCGTACAGCCTTGTCTGATCTCGAACTTTCTCCTGCTTTCTGGACCGATCTGGAACAGGCGATCTCCGAACCCCCTCGGGATTTTTTCAGCATTCCTGACGATCATAAAACGCAGATAGAACAAGGGACTGTTGCTGGATTATATCACTATGTGAAAGGTGCCCGTACTCTTTACCTGGACAGAGACGTTGCCTGGAATATTGACCCGGAACAAGGATTAATGGTTCTGGTGGTTGAACCCCTTCGCGATTCGGAAGTGCGTAATCAAGTGCGTTACCTACCCGTAACCGGTGAATTCCTAAAACGTGCCTCTCAAAGCGTAGACTCTGACGGTACTCCTGCCGTCTCCTTCAACCTGGACAGCCAAGGCGCCACACGTTTCCTACAGCTCACACGTGCCTTCCAACCCGATGCTGATGGCTCCAAAAGTAGACTTGCCATTCTCCTGAACAATGAAATCCAGTCCGCTCCCAGCTTAAATGAACCCATTTCAAACAATGGTCAGATCTCCGGTAACTTCACGATAAAAGAAGCAGAAGATCTCATTGCCGTGTTGAATGCCGGCGCTTTGCCTGCTGCGTTAAATCCCACGCCTGCACATGAGTTTGGAATAGGCCCAACCTTTGGAAAGGACACTGTTGATAAAGGCAGCAAGGCCATCATCTTCGGAATGGCAGCCGTGTTGCTCTTTATGTTGAGTTATTACTGGTTGGGTGGATTTGTTGCAGATTTCGCCCTTGTTTTAAACCTCAGTATGACACTCGGACTGATGATCCTTATCGATGCAAGCCTGACCCTTCCAGGACTTGCTGGTCTGGTCCTTTCTGTTGGCATGTCGGTAGATGCAAACGTTCTTATTTTCGAACGACTGCGCGAAGAACAGGCTCGTGGATCGAGTTTTCGTGTGGCCATTCAGAATGGTTTTGACCGTGCAAGACGAGCCATCGTGGACGCCAATGTTACTACCCTCCTGACCGCATTGATCCTCTACTCGATTGGAACGGACCAAGTGAAAGGCTTTGCCGTCACTCTCATTATCGGAATCCTAATGAGCATGTACACGGCACTGTTTGTAACTCGACTCGTTTTTGAGGTAGCAGAACAAAAACACTGGGTCACAAAGTTCAGCGCCGTCAACCTAATCGGTACTCCCTCCCTCGATTTTGTGGGGAAAAATCGTTTTTGCGCTGTCCTTTCTATAATCCTGATTGTGAGTGGATGCGGTTTATTTTTCTCCGGAGGCGTGGAAAAAAATCTGGATATTGATTTCACGGGTGGAACAGCTGTCGGTATCCGTTTTAATGAAAATTCCCTCTCTACATCCGCTACTCTGAGAGACCAATTATCTGAGATTCCTGACCTTGCTATCGAAGAGCTTCAATTTGCGAATCGTCCCACAGGAGAACGATTCATCATCCGAACATCAGATCAAGACGCCACCAAAGTAAAAGGTATCATCAACAAGTCCTTGGGTGATCAGCTTGTTCGCGTTCATCTCCAAGAGATAGAACCACTGCCGCAGGACAACGTAACTTCGGACGACCCGATCGAACTCCAGCGGCAAACATGGCGACTGCGGTTCGATGAGGAAGTATCGGTAACCGCTATCGATGAGATGTTTACCGTGATCCTGGCCCAGAGTGCCCTTCCCAATGCCAATCCCCAGTGGCAGACCAGCGACAGTACGGATACGGATTCCGGATTGTCGAAACAACTGACACTTTCGGTTTCTGCAGATGTTACAGCTACCAATATTGAGCCCCTTCTAGAGCAATTAAAAACACAGCTGGAAGAGGAACCGATCTTTGAACAGACGCTCAACTTCGGTTCACGGGTTGCATCAGAAATGCAGACACGAGCTTTATTCGCTATCGTCTTGAGCCTCATGGGTATCATTGGTTACCTTACTTTTCGATTCCAGAAGCTCATTTTTGGACTTGCTGCTGTTATCGCGCTGATTCACGATGTCCTTATATCCTTGGGTATGATTGCAGTCAGTTCCCACTTCGAATCGATGGGATTATCCATTGAGCAGTTTAAGATCAACTTACCGATGATTGCTGCATTCCTTACCCTCATCGGCTATTCTCTCAATGACACCATTGTTACTTTCGATCGCCTGCGTGAAATTCGTGGTAAGAGCCCTGACATCAATTCTGAGATGGTCAATCTAACCATTAATCAAACCTTGTCGAGGACCGTTCTGACGTCCCTTACGACACTTATGGTCGTCGTGATAATGTTCATTGCAGGAGGAGAAGGGGTCCGGGGATTTGCCTATTGCCTGCTAGTTGGTGTCGTGACCGGAACCTACAGTTCCATCTATATTGCAAGCCCCGCTCTCCTATGGATGTCCAAATTCAAGATTTTCGCGGGATCAGAACAACGTTTTTAACTGGTTCCAGACCAGATAATGAACGCGAAACTCACTGACCGGGATCTTCTCTATATGACTGACTGGAAAGCTTTGCAAGACACATTGTCTCCCTGGATACAAGATGCTCCCCGTCATGCCAATGTTGAACTACCGTTGAAAGCAACGGTTAAGCCGGAATCAGACGATGACTTACAACACGTCTTGGCTATTGCAGAGAACCACCAGAGTGTTCTCTACCCTATTGGTGGTGGCACTTCCCTCGATTATGGCTGTCCTGCACAGTCCGATGGCCTGGGAATCCTAATGACAGACTTGGATGAAATCGTCGATTACCCCGCTAAAGATATGACGATTACCGTGGGTGCCGGTATTACCATGTCCAAACTCTCCAAGATCCTTCTTAACGAACAACAGCAATTACCAATCGACGTGCCATCCCCTGAATATGCAACCCTGGGGGGTGTGCTCGTAACTAATACAAGTGGTCCTGGACGATATGGATACGGAACGATCCGGGATTATGTTATTGGTTTGACCGCCATGGATGCCTCTGGCAACGCCTTTCAATCTGGTGGCCGTGTAGTGAAAAACGTAGCAGGTTATGATCTCTGTAAATTACTGATCGGTTCACTCGGAACACTCGGCATTGTTTCCCGAGTGACACTGAAAGTACGTCCTCTCGTCGATACCGCTGTTCTAGTTTGTCTTTCTCTGGGAGACCAGCTGCATCGATTTGACAGCGTGATCGATCAACTCACCCATACGGTAACACGGCCTGTAGCAATCGAATTGCTTAACTCTCAAGCAACACAGCTCCTCTCCCAAGAATCGGAATGCCTTCTCCCAGCAGAAGGGTATTCCCTGCTACTTGGATTTGAAGGGACAGAAGAAACCGTCGCCTGGCAGCAGGATCAGTTGCAAAGTGAACTCCAGATTCTTCCTGCACAGATTACGAGTTTTACCGGCGAGGATCGCAACCGGCTATGGCAATCCTTGTCCGAGTTCATGTCTCTTGACGCCCCTTTAACTCTGAAAGCCAATGTACCCAGCAGTAAAGTGTGCTCCCTGATAGAGCCACTCACTCATCATGGTTTTTCCATTCAATCCCACGTAGGAAACGGTATTGTAATAGGAAAGCATACGGACTTTGATAATGCCCAATCTGCAGAAGCCATCATCCAACCCATCCGTAGGAGCGCAGTTGAAATGGGAGGAAACCTAATTATCCTCCGGTGTCCAACAAACTGGAAGCAATCCATTCCTGTCTGGGGCCAACCGCGTCAAGATGAAGACATCATGCGCCTGATCAAAAGTAAATTCGACCCTCGAAACGTTCTCAATCCTGACCGTTTCATTGGCACCATTTAACCCTCCTTCATCCTGAATTCGCGTGAACAACACCCATGGCTTCTTCTACCTCAACTCCTATTGCCAGTTCAACACAGCCGGGTAGTAATATTGATTACGAGCGATTTCTGGATTGCGTTCATTGTGGACTTTGCACCGCTTCGTGCCCGACCTATTTGGAAACAGGTAATGAGAATGACAGTCCAAGAGGTCGAATCTATTTAATGCGTGCAGTCGTGGATCAGCGCATTGAACTGACTAGCAAAGTCGAAAAACACCTGGACCTTTGTCTAGACTGTCGTGCTTGCGAAACAGCCTGTCCATCTGGCGTAAACTATGGTCGACTGATTGAACCATTCCGGACATCCATACGGGATAAAGGAGACTGGTTTGAGCGGTGGATCCTTCACTGGCTGCTTCCGAATCCGAAACGAATGCGGCTCGCTCTAGCACCCGTACGTTTTATGCAGTTTATAGGACTGGACGGATTGATTCGGAGTCGATTGCTGACTAGTTTGCTCCCTGGGAAAAAACTGAAACAATTACATGCGATGTTACCACCGCCTCAGAAAAACATAGCTCCCCTACGTAGTTATTACCCTGCTAAAGGTAAAAAAAGAGCCACGGTAGCACTGTTTGAGGGTTGTGTGTCCGACATTTTCTTCCGACATACCAATCGGGCAACCACGCGTGTTTTACAGGAAAATGGTTGCGACGTTCACATTCCCACTGACCAAGGTTGTTGTGGAGCCATTCACTACCATTCCGGATCCGATCAACCCGCGATCAATTTTGCGAAAAGCAACTGCGTTTCTTTTAATCCCGATCAATACGATGCCATTATTGTGAATGTAGCCGGTTGTGGTTCTATGTTAAAGGACTATCCACATCTGGCAGCAGAAAATGCTGCTCTTTCAAAATCAGCTGATTTCTCTTCAGAAATGGCAAACCGTTTCTCCTCCAAAGTAAAAGATATCTCCGAATTTCTTTTAGAACTCGGACCTCGTCCCCCCGAAGGAGCCATCCCTCTCACCGCTACCTATCATGATGCCTGCCATTTAGCTCATGCCCAGCAGATTCGTGAAGCTCCTCGGAAACTATTGGAAATGATCCCAGAGTTGAATCTGGTTCCACTCGAAGAATCTGAGATTTGTTGCGGTGCTGCGGGTACTTACAACCTAACCGAACCTGAAATGTCTGATCGTCTGGCAAAACGAAAACTGGACAGAATCGGTAACACCAAGGCACAGGCCGTGTTCACCTCGAACGCTGGATGCCTGTTACAAATCGCTAAACAATCTCGTCTCAATCGGAATCCTCTATGGGTGGCCCATCCCATTGACATCTTGGATATGAGCTACCGAGGACTTCAGCCATCCCACCTGACAAGCACCACGGATAGGTAATGGTACCCACCACAAGTCAGCTCCCCCAGTTCAGTGCGCTTTTCCAGCATTCTTTCAGCGTCTGAATACTTTCCTCAATCAGTACCGTCGCCATGGGATCATCGGGTTGATTGGAACCATCCGTAACCTTCAACTTCGGTTCTTCCAATACTCGACCAACGAATTCCACTTCCCTGTTCCGTCTACTTCCATCTGCCGTATGTTCCATAACGGCAATAAACTCGTTTTGAACATCTGGCGAAACTTCAACGAGAAACCGCGAATTACTTTCCGAAAAAAGCAACACACGCTGCAATGCCATCCCCTCTGATGGACCTTCCAAGCCTTGGTCTATTAAATGACTCTTTTCTTTTGAATGCAAATCGATCCAGGCGCCGCACCCTCCCGAAAAAGCCATCTCCGCCAGGCTTACAGCTAATCCACCCTCACTCAAGTCATGACAACTGCGTACCAATCTTTGCTTGATAGCAAGATGAAGGCGACGATAGGATTTCAGTGCTGCATCAGTGTTCAACATGGGAACAAATCCGCCAGTACAGTCGTGAATGTACTCGTAATGGGATCCACCCAGTTCATTGGAGGTCTTGCCTACCAGAAAAATCAAGTTTCCGGGTTCCTTGAAATCCATAGTGACGCACTCGTGCACATCGGCTACCTGCCCCAGTGCACTGATCAACAATGACGGCGGAATGTTAATCGTTTTATGAACCCCCTTTTTCAATTCATAGCGGAATTCATTATTGAGACTATCCTTACCACTGATAAAAGGCGTTCCATACCGACTGGCAACATCTGAACAGGCAAGCGCCGCACGCACCAGGCTTCCCAGTGTCTCGGGGTAATCGGTATTCCCCCAACAAAAGTTGTCCAGTAATGCAATGCGGTCAGGATCGGCGCCCACTGCAATACAGTTGCGGACCGCTTCATCAATCGCACTTGCAGCCATCCAGTAGGGATCCAGTTCTCCATAACGCGGATTCATTCCACAGGCGATCGCCAGTCCTCTCGAGGATCCGAATACAGGACGAATGACAGAAGCATCAGACGGTCCATCATTATGAACTCCCACTAAAGGCTTTACGACTGTTCCGGCTCGAACCTCATGATCATATTGCCGAATAACCCATTCCTTCGAACAGATATTCAAGGACGCAAGAAGTCTTAGAAGATCCTCTCGAAAATCACTGTGCTCTGGATAACCGGAGGACAAAGAGTTTGTCTGTGCCATTCTCGAGTGGGCATCGGGTTGCTGGTCTATGAACGTTCGCTCTTCTTCATTGATTTCTTTACATGACACCATACGAGTTTGAGCTGATAACTGATGCTGAGCTTCACGTACCACTCGGGGACACCCCTGGTGCAAAAAGTGCATATCAAGATCGCCTACTACGGTATCCTGGTATTTCAAAACCAGACGACCGGTAGGTTGAAATTCACCAATCACACTTACCTCAACATCTTCGCTCTCACAAAGCTCTCGCAATTCTTCCCAATGATGAGGTGGAACAGAAAGTACCATTCTCTCCTGGGCTTCACTGATCCATATCTCTGTGTAAGAAAGCCCTTCATACTTCAACGGAACCCGTTCCAACCATATTTCTGCCCCAATTTCAGCACCCATTTCTCCCACAGCAGAACTAAATCCTCCCGCACCACAGTCGGTAATCGCTGTATACAGTCCTCGATCGCGTGCCACCAGTAAAACGTCCATCAACATTTTTTCAGTAATCGGATTTCCAATCTGAACCGCACCACCTGAAATAGCTTCCGATTCGTGTGTCAGTTCGAGTGAAGAAAAAGTAGCTCCATGAATACCATCACGGCCGGTTCGACCGCCCATTGCTACCACCCAATCCCCGGCCATGGGTTGTTTCTCGCATCGATGGACAGGTATGGTTCCGACTGTTCCACAGTAAACCAGAGGATTCCCTACATAACGTGGGTCAAAAAACACAGCTCCGTTTACCGTAGGTATTCCCATTCGGTTACCATAGTCCCGAACCCCACTCACAACCCCTCTCATCACCCGCTTAGGATGCAGTACGCCTGGAGGTAATTCGCTAAATTCTGTATCCGGTGGAGCAAAACAAAACACATCGGTATTAGCTACCGGGCGCGCCCCCAGTCCTGTCCCCAGAATGTCACGGATCACACCTCCCAGACCGGTATTCGCACCGCCGTATGGCTCAATCGCAGATGGATGATTGTGTGTTTCCACCTTAAAACACACATGGTATTGATCATCAAATTGAACAATTCCTGCGTTGTCCTCAAACACACTGACACACCAGTCCTGATCCGGACCCAGATTCGACCTCACTTGCTGCGTCGCAGAAAATATGGTTTCTTTCAGTAGATTGTCAAAATGGATCTCGGTCCCTTTTTGCCCATCTGCGGTCATCTCCTGATAATGAATACGCCCTTTCAGTGTCTTGTGGGAACAATGTTCACTCCATGTCTGAGCAATCGTTTCTAATTCAATATCTGTCGGATCACCACCTCTGTCCAGAAAATGTGACTGAATCGCTTTCATCTCACTCTCATTGAGGGAAAGCTGCCTTTCTTGACTGATTTCGATCAGTTCCCTTGCCTGGCTGTTTCGCAGCGGGACCTTAACAAGAGAAAACTCATAACCGACTCCTTGTACTAAGTGCTCTGAATTCAGTTCTCCTATGATCACCTGTTCAATAGATTCATTGGCAAGCACTCGGTGAGCTAATAGAGACACCTCTTCATCTGACACAGGACCTTGTATCCAATATTTCTGTAACGTTCTGACTTCCTCAACAGGATATCCACAATCACGGATCGCATTCAGACAACTGTGTGCGACGGGATCCATCACCCCCGGCTTTCTCAAAACCTGGATCATGCTCACGTTCCTAGCATTCTGATCCATACGGCTTCCCTGCCACTGATAATCTGACTGTTCCACAGGAAACGCCAAATAATCTTCCAAAACAGGATCTACGAGCAACTCCTGACTAATGGATGCCAGAGCATCCTGGGTAAGAGAACCGTTTATCAGAAAGGCGCGAGCGGTGTGAATCGGTCCTATTTCCGAAAGGCCACTTTGAGTAGCATCCGCCGCCACGCGTTGTCCATGTGAATCAATCCTGTCGCGTTTTGGATATACGTCAACTTCCCAGATCATCTCGATTCCGTTTCGCCCTTGTAAGCATCTTGCAAACACCTTCCATATCAGACTGACTGAGTAATTCCCGATACGTTTCGAGCTCTTGAATCAGTCGGGCCAGTGCTTCCAGCAGTGCCGTTTGGTTCTGATCAAAAATTCCACTCCATAACTCAACATCACCCGAAGCAATACGGGTGGTATCTCGAAATCCACTTGCCGCTAACTCATGATATGAGGGATCCAAAGAGCCTGCCAATGCAGAGGCCATCAAATGGGGGAGGTGACTGGTGTGCGCCAACGCCATGTCATGTGCTTCCGGCCCCATCACTCTGACTTTAGCTCTCAATTCTTGCCAGAACTGGCTCACTCTCTGGATTGCAGAAGGAGGTGTCGACGCGGTCGGTGTAACAACACAGATCGCTCCATCAAACAGGTCACTTCTGGCATGCTCGACTCCCTGTTTTTCCGATCCCGCTAACGGATGGCTCCCAATAAAAACAACTTCATTCGGCAAGGGGGCATGGACAGCAGAAACAATCGCCTCTTTGGTGCTACCCGCATCCGTCACAAGTGCCCCACGAGGTGCGAACGCCGCCACCTGATTCACGAAATCCGGTATCTGCTGTACCGGAGTACAGACGATGATCAGTTCCGCATCGGCAACGCCTCGATCCAGCTGAGTAGTCGTGGAGTCGATTGCTCCCAGATCTTGAGCACGGGACAAGCGTGTGCTGTTCCTGCCAATACCCACTACATGCTGCGCTAACTTATGCTGCCGCAACGCTAGCCCAATTGACCCACCGATCAATCCCACTCCGACAATAGCAATCCTATCCCATTTCATTGCATTTATGGCATCACACGTGTACGAATAAATCCCCTCGGTTACCTGTGAACCACCATAAGGGCTTACACGAAAAAGTCCAGACATAACGATCACGGTATATCCGACAAATCAGAACGTAAATAGACAAGGCCTTGGAACACAGAAAAGAGCCTGACTTGATACGGCAGGCAAACAGATCGCTTTACTGTCTAACCTCGTCGTCTGTATCAGGATCCAATTCTCGCCGACTATCTACGTTAGCCTGGGAGGGAGACACAACATTACGGTTCCAATGAGGTGTCTTACGATGCCGGGAAGTAAAATCCTCATCCAGATCTGTTTCGTTGTTTTCGCCAGTTACCGTTGACTCGGAATCGGGCACTGAAAAATTTCCATCTTCTCGAACATCTTCAAAACGCACAGCCACACGGGTTGAAACACCTGATTCCTGCATGGTAACACCGTATAAGACTCCAGCATTGGTCATCGTGCGTTTAGAGTGAGTGATGATTACAAACTGCGTATCCTGTCTGAATTCCTCCAGAACATTCATAAGACGATCGATGTTACTTTCATCCAAAGCAGCATCGACTTCATCAAAAACACAAAATGGACTAGGCCGACTACGAAATATTGCCAGTAGAATGGCTAGTGCAGTGAGTGTTTTTTCACCTCCGGAAAGCTGAGAAATACTTCGCGGTTCTTTACCCGGTGGTCTCGCAATAATTTCAATACCACTTTCCAAAATATTGTCTTCATCTTCCAATACGATTTCCGCTCTTCCACCGCCAAACAGTTTTCGAAACAAGTCTTGAAAATGCTCTCTGACAGCATCCAGTGTCGATGCAAACAAACGGCGGCTTTCCGCAGCAATCTTCCTCAGAATTTCTTCCTGACAGGCTTTGGCTTCTGACAAATCCACGTGTTGTTTTTTCAGGGTTTCCAAACGTTCTTCAAGCGATTCTAACTCTTGTAACGATTCCAGGTTTACAGGACCAAGAGATGACATACTGGCTTGAATTTTATCAATCTCCTTCTCCATTTCCTGGTACACCTGATCATCTGTCACATCAAAAAGTTTTTCGATATTTCCATGCTCTGTAGAATCGAAATCACCTCTTCCCGTTTCCTTGTTTTCCGATGTCCATCGCAATAGAACTAACGGGGCATTCTGAACATTCTCTTCTACCTCACTAGCCTGACGCGCTAATCGATTCAGATCGACGCCATAATATTCTCCCATTCGGTCATCGAGCGTCTTCATTTGTTGGCTTAATTGCTCAACCAGTAGATCCTTTTTATGGACATTTTCTTCACACGCATGAATGGTTTCTCGCAAACATGCCAGCTCTGAATACATCCCTTTGCGACGCGAATGCAGTTCGTCATATTCGAATGAACATTCTTCTAACTGTTTTTTCCCTTTTTCCCACGCCAAATACACTATGGCCAATTGAGATTCGGACTTCAAAATAGCACGAACGGCGGCAGTTACCCGGTTTTGGCTATCCGTAATTTGCTCCTGCAATCGCCCCTGACGTTCTCGAAACTGGGTTCGTTGCCCATTCATTCTTGCAATGTCTTGTCTCAAGGTCTCGATTCTTTCACTTTTTTTCGCACGCCGAATTTTGACCTGTGTCACATGCCTTTCAAATTGCTGCCGCTGCTGGTCATCTGAAAGAACGCTGGCCTCGAGCTGTTTGATTTTAGCCTGTTGTTTTTCAACATCCCGCTGTACCTGTTGAAATTCCTCTTTCGTCACTTTCGCATCTTGTTCCAGATCACGAAGACTCTCTTCCATCTGACCCAGTTCCAACAAACTTATGTCATACTGCTCTTGTAACTGATCTATTTTATGGTTGGTTTGTTCTTGATCCACTTTCCGAAGTGCCAGATTTTCACGTTCCCGATCCAAATCATTTTGAAGCGTTCTCTGAGTGGATTCGCATTCCGCTATGTCATTTTGCTGTCGTTGATAAATGATCGATTGTGTTTCAATCTGACTTTCCAGCAAGGTAATACGAGCCCCCATCTCTCTCAGCTCACTGTTGCGTACAATGGGTCCCATCCCATTATTTCCCACCCCCACTTGAACATTACCATTGCCATCTATCATTTCTCCATTGTGGGTAACAAATCGGAAATTATGTGCTTTTGTTTCTTGGTAAAGTCGAATGGCACAGGGCAAGTCAGGAACAATCCATGTTTTTGATAGTAAAACATCTACCAACCCTCTAAGTTCAGATGTCACTTGTACATGTTCATCTGCACGTATCATACCTTCAAGACACGGTGGAACCGCGTCCCAAGAATCTGCAGTGTCCTCACTTGATGTTTTCAAAAACACAACACGATCTTTTTCCTGCTGCGTCTCAGGTGTGTTGGGAACCTCCTGGTAATACGTGTCGTCGGTGACAATTCCTACCCGGTTAGTCACATCACTCGCAATGTCCAGTAAGAGCTGTCTTGAATCTTCCATGGAGTCGAAAACAAGAAACGAACTGTACTCTCCGAGCGCTACTTCGATCAAAGGCGCATATTCCATGTCGACTTCCATTAGGTCTGCAACGATCCCTCGGAAATATCTCCATGGACCAGGATCGGATCTCTGACTAAGTGTAAATGCTTCTTGAGCACCTTGAGTGATCCCTTCCTGGGCATTTTGCAGGTCACGCAGCACGTTCGCACGTTCGGTGGCTGCTGCACACTGCTGACGTAACTGGCTCAGCTCTTCCTGAACCTGGTCTCGCTTCTGCATCTGTTCCTTTATACGTTGTCTTCCCTCGTCCCACCGTGATTGCAGTTTGTCTACTTTACCCTCTGATTGCAGCCGGAAATTTTCTAGCTGACCAGCCTGAGTTTGTAATCCCACCAAACGCTGTTCTGTCTGTTCTTGACGATGTCGTAGTCGATCACACCCCTGATTATAATTCGATTGTTTTGCTTCGTACCCAGCTGAATCATTGGAAAGAACGGTACTTTTTCGGATCAAATCCATTAGTTCAATACGTTCTTGTTCTAACAATTCCCGTTGCTTGCCGACGCGAGACATATGCGTCTCATATTCCGTTTCACACCGTGTGACTTCCTCAGACTGAAGCGACAGCTCTGATTGATTGTTTCGTAATGATTCCTGAGCAATATCTTGTCTATTTTGGAGGTCTTGTATGGATTGAATAGCTTCCAGCCAAAGTGCACGCAATCGTGTCAAATCGTTGTTCCACTCATCCACACGTAGCCGAAAGTTTTCACACTTGCTAACGTCCGCGTCCATTTGACGACGCTGTTCACCTAACGTCTTGGTGACCACTGTTCGTTGCTGTTCCAACTGTGCAAGTGTTTGCTCCACCTCCTGTACCTGTTGTTCCAATTGGACAACCTGATCGTTCTTCCGATGCTGCTCTTGCAGCATGGTTTCCTTTTCTTGACGTACAACTGCCAAGTCATGAAACGACTCCAAGTAGTCTTTCAACCCAAGGGAAAGCCGCAAAGAGCGTAAGCGAGTGTTCCATTGCTGATGACGTCTCGCCCGTGACGATTGTTGTCGCACATTACGCAACTGCCGTTCCACCTCTGACACAACGTCATTGGCACGCAATAAATTCTGTTCAGCCTGATGTAACTTACGTATCGACTCATCCCTGCGCATCTTGAAGCGACTGATTCCAGCCGCCTCTTCAAAGACAAGTCTTCGGTCACGATTCGAAGACTGAAGTAAGATATCTACCTTTCCCTGTTCAATAACACCATACGCCTCGGTCGTGACTCCTGTCCCGGCAAACAGTTCACGAATATCTCTTAACCTGACAATCTGACGATTGATTAAGTACTCCCCATCGCCTCCCCGATACACTCTCCGTGTAATCGCAACTTCTTCTGACTCAATACCGAGCAAACCGGATTGATTATCAAAAACAAGAGTCACCTCAGCCATTCCAAGACTGCGACGAGTCTGGGATCCATTAAAAATAACGTCGGCCATTTCCTGGCCACGCAAGCTTTTCGGACTTTGGGCACCGAGAACCCACTTCAATGCATCGACCACATTCGATTTTCCGGACCCATTGGGGCCGACAACAGCCGAAATGCCTTTGTCAAATTCGAAGCGAGTTTTATCCGCAAAACTCTTAAAGCCGATCAGTTCAAGCGATTTAAGCATATCCGCACTGAATGGGTATCGCCCCAAAAGAACATCGTCCACATTAACTACCGAGCTCCATTGACTCGATTGTCAATCGGTGGAAGACCGGCCAAAAATTTTAGCAAAAAACCCGACACGCGTATCTGATGGATCTTCCTGTTCACGTTCGAGTTTTACCGAATCACTCTCGGTCGAAAGCTCTGAGGCTTCCACCGTTTCCTTCCGCACACTTTCTGGTATCACATTATTCGAAAACAATCCCGGGAGTTGATCAAACCAATTCCCCGAATCAGTCGCTTCTACCTTCTCCAGTCTGCGGCTCAAACGCGCCGACAGACGACCAGCCCGTGGCAGCGTATCGACCGCCACAACTCCGTTAATATTGCCTTGAGCCTCCGCATGTGCCAACATTCCTACCACATCAGAATAACTGGCCCCAAGCTCTACAGCGATATCAATAACGTCAGAAATACGTGAAGACGTCTTTCGGGTATCGGGAGTCCTCCCCACTCCAAAACGTTTAATCACAACCCCATCCAGATTTCCATCACTGTGAATCTGGATATTGTTTCCTGCTTTCAGGAACAAGGGAGTGACAAATTGCTGGTTCATCCCAAACAATACCAACTCGGGTCGAAAGCTACGGGCAACATGGATCAAAGGAGGTCCCAGGGTTGGAACTTCGTGAACAAAAAACCGATTGGCCACATTCCGACCATTTAACCGAGGGTGTGATGAATCCAGAACGTATAATGCGCGAAAGGCGCCATATCGTAATTCCGCACTGGAACTATCCAGCAAACTCAATAACGCATCAAAAGCAGCTGGCGTACCCAGTGAAGTTAACGCGGTAAGTGCAAAAACACGGAAAGCCGGTTCCTCGCGAGCAGCAACAGACAATGCCTGCGCACCACTGGACTCCCCGAGATAGGCCAGTGATTCGGCAACAAAAAAACGCACTTCACTGTCTTGACTTTTATTTAATACCTGAATCAATGTTTTTTTCCCGGTATTTCCCATCCCTTCTAACTGTTGAACGAGAGCAGCCAGTAACTGCTGATTTTCAAAGGTCTCCGATGAAAGCAGTGCTTTTTCCATTTTTTTAGCGCGTTCGTTGCGCTCTGAATTAGTCTCACTCAAAGTCATATTTCTGACAACCGACAAATAACGCGGCAGATTATGACGATAATTACGATCGACCACCAAGTCGATGTACTGAGGCCGTTTGGCAGTAGCGGCGCCTTTTGCACCACGAGTTTCCACAGAACGGAATTGCCGGTTAATGGAATTTTCAATCTGAACTGCAGTCACAATGTTCTGGTATTTTTTTGCGACCAGTAACTGAAGATCTCGACGACGAGTTAGTTGCACACCACCTAAAACCCGACCTCGTTGCTGCATCGAGGAATCCGTCATATCGGTGGTATCTGGACTCACCACAACTGGACCTGTAACTTTTGCCCATATCGCACCTTCGCGAATCCTGTTTCCCAATAAAGCGGTTTGAGAAAGATTGACTTCCAGGAGCAATCCGTGTCGAAGACTTTTGGTAGCGCTATTGGGAGGTACCACTACTTCGGCATCCACTTTGTCTATCTGAGAAGCACCAGGGGGAATGAATGCGCGAACCAGAACCAGTGCGGTATCTGAACTGGAAAGAAGTCCGCCAGGATCGGAAACGCCTCGTCGTGTCATTTCTTCGAACATTCGGGTCCGCCAAATAGAAGGCCTCGGATTACTCCCAGTCCCTTTGAGACCAACCACCAGTCCGACATTTTCCACTTGAATCCAATCGAGACCACCAGTTGCCGTAATGCGTCCAATGGTTTGTGTCGCTAATCCTTCAGGTGTAACCTTTTCCGCCCCAATTGCATCCGGCACCAGACTGATCATGCACACTACCGTCAGACCGGCCAAAGTGTTCACCATGGAAAAAGGTAATCGAACGTCCATTGAAGTGATCCTTTACATTCCCCAAGTCAGGAAGGACTTTTCTGTCACTCGCATGAATCTCAGAAAATCCAAGCGTACTCGAACAAAGCACTTATCAAAATAAAGGTGACAATACACCTCTGTCCAACGATATCGTGCAGCAACAGATTGACATGAGTGGGGAAAATAGGCTCTAAACCGTATAGGGTCAAGATCAATCAGCGGGCAACCTCGATCTAAGGAGGATCATAACCACCGGGATGAAACGGATGACAGCGACATATCCGGAAAATGCCTTTTAAAATCCCACGTGCCATTCCATATCGCTGAATGGATTCAATCCAGTAAACACTACAACTTGGGTAGAATCGACAACATGGCCCTAAAAACGGACTCAAACACATCTGATAAACACGAATCCCCCCAATTAAACAGCGGGATGGGAAATTCTTGAAATAGACAAGCCCGTGCCGACACAGATCTGTTAAACGATTCTTCCCTTTACAGCGATACCATCTCACGTCCTCTAACGCGGTGAAGTCAATCAACCGATTCATGGCGCCTCCCGCTGGATTCTTCCACCCTTTCCACTGCCAATGAACGACTTCTAACCGTACGTCCAGCTTTCGTCGTCAGTTGAATTAATGATTTCGAGCACTGGGCCAAGGTGATTGGATTCGCTGTTCGTGGAATCATGATTATATCTATATTCTGCGGCAGTGAATCCCGATTCTTTCGGAAAGCTTCACGATATAAACGTTTGATACGATTTCTTCTGACTGCATTACCCCATTTACGCGATACGGACACACCAAGACGTCTTAGACCAAGGTCATTTGGAGCCATATACACCAATAGATACCTGTCGGCAAAACAGCAACGTCTACGATATACGCGCTGAAAATCATCCGAAGTCTTTAGCGTAGTATCAGACATTAACAGAAACACTCACTTAAGGAACCTCCATGGCTCCTGAAATCCAAGCTACCTTAACCATGGACACGATCTACCGTCTTTGTCTTCTAGGGGGGAGATTTAAATTCCACAATGAATCGGTTCGTCTTGTGGAGTGGCGACGTTTTATCAGCCAACGCATATGCCGAACACTTAAGCTCACCACTAGAATCATCCCCATACCCAAGAGACATAGGGCTAGCAAGGCTCCTGAAGCCCGGATGACAAGATCATTCATTCGAGAATCCCTAATCACGACAAAAAAGACCGCGCTGTTTTTGCTCCCAATGGTACCCAACGCTAAGAACCATGTCGGCATTGAGGAGATACCATTTGCTGACTGCTACCTTAACAGAACGTCCTTTTATTTTAATGTTCTACCTCGAGCATTGCACACATGATCGTTTCACTGTCTCAAACCGTCGACATCGAATCATCGTCATGTCTGGACAACAGGCAGCAATGTGCCTCTGCCATAGGACTGTCCAAAAAGGAAAACCTGGTCTGTCGGGTTCCAAGTGTACATGACACAGCCCCAGCTTCTGTATAACCCTGTCCTACACACCCAAAATAAATGCCCCATATCTCGATGTATACCGCAACCTGTACGTTCGCTGTTTTACAAACCGCATTGGACAATTGAAAATATGGGACTTCGTTCAATCCTATGACTGAACCCGCACACAATGTCTACTCCTGAAATCCAGAAGTCAATCACTCTCTTCGCGAACCAGGACGTCAATCATTTTTTGGCACATTCGTTCACGAGATTCCTCATCCGATGCCATTCGATTGGCGCGAAGAATCCGCTGATCGTCGACATATCGTGGAATCAAATGAAAATGCAAATGAGGCACTTCCTGACCTGCTTCTTTCCCACTGTTACATATGAGATTCAGGGCAGCAGCACCAGTGGCTTCCAATACCACCTGTGACAACCGCGGCAATTCCCCAGCCAGACGGGCCATCGCTTCCGCGGAAATATCCGTTACGGTTGAACAATGTTCCACAGGTATAACCAATAAATGTCCTGTAGCAATGGGGTTGATATCCAAGAATGCCACAGTTGCTTCGTTCTGTAGAACAATCGACGCTGGAATTTCACTCTGAACGATTTTACAAAAAATACAGCTGTCATCGGATCGCATGATGACATCTCCGGACACTTCAGCAGGGGATGGACAATATTCAGGCGTTTGCAGAAAAAGGAACCTAACCTTAGCTGCACAGAAGGCTTTAGGGCCAGAGCCATAAAACGTCTTTAATCCTTGTCGTCTTCCGTCTCTTGTCCGGTTTCGCTGTCAGCTTCAGAGTCCGCCTCTTGCCCGTCGCCGTTGGCTTCTTCAACAGCTGTCTCAACTTCACTGTCAGATTCAGACTCAGCAGACGCTGTTTCAGGCCGTACCATGCTTACTTCATCATCACCAACAAACTCAAGAATTGCTGTTGCACCACCATCACCAAGCCGACGTTGGGCACTACGTAAAACGCGTGTATAACCACCGGCTCTGAATTCAAAACGCGGCGCCAAGGTGCTAAAAAGAACGTCTACAGCCTTCTTGCTGTCAGGATCGCCTCCACCAAGCAAAGCTTGCACCCGTCGCCTTGCCGCAACTACAGGAGCTCTAGCCGCCGCCCATTCCTGCCATTCTGAGCTACTTTTGTCAGGCGTCTCGTTAGGACCGGATTGAAATTCCTCCGAAGCACGCTCATGGATCAATGTTCGACGTGCTATTGTGATCAGTCTCTCAACAAATGGCTGGACTTCTTTGGCTTTGGCCATAGTAGTCTTAATTCTTCCAGGCACGGCTGGCTTCCCTTCAGCATCCTCATCTGCATCTACGGTAATCAGAAGGCTCTTTGCCAAATTCCGCATCAATGCATGTCGATGTGAGTTATTTCTTCCCAGCTTTCGGCCACGTTTCCTGTGTCGCATAATTCGCTCTTTTACTGAAGTCCCTCTCTTCACAGAGAGAATGAACTAAAATCTCTACCACTAAACACCAGTAGCCTGGTGTACCTTCATTCCCAACCTCAAACCAATCTGCTCCAAACGATCGCGAACTTCCGTTAAAGTTGTATCACCAAAATTGCGAACTTGAAGCAATTCATCTTCACGCCGGCTCACTAAGTCACGAACCGTATTAATATTTTCCATTTCCAGACAATTTGTCGCACGCACAGACAAGTTCAGCTCCGCCAAACTCATCCGAAGTTTCTCCTCTAACTCGGTATCCACAAGTGCCGCGTCTTCCATTTCCTCTAAAGCTGCCACTTCAGGACCAGGCTCACTGTAACCCACAAACGGCGTCAAATGCTTCCGAAGGATCTTGGAAGATTCAACCAGTGCCATCTCAGGGGTAACGGTACCATTTGTCCAAATTTCAATCGTAAGGCGATCATAATTTGTCCGTTGACCGACACGCGTATCTTCAATCTTATATCGAACCCGTTGCACTGGTGAAAAAAGGGCATCTACAGGAATAACTCCCACCTCTTGCTCATTTTCACGAATCACCTCGGCCCCTTGATAACCTCGACCATTCTCCAGTGTCATTTCCAGTACAAAAGGGACATCGTCCGTTAAGGTCGCAATGATATGGTCCGGGTTGAGGATCTCAATTTGATCATCACCGATCACATCGGCAGCGGTCACCACACCTCGCTCATGGCGATCAATACGCAATGTCTTTACACCATCGCCGTGATTCTTAACCACCAGAGATTTGATGTTCAGAACCAAATCCGTAGCATCTTCCACGACACCTGGCAAGGTCGCAAATTCGTGTTCTGCCCCCTGTATCTTGACCCGTGTTATTGCGCTGCCTTCCAAACTTGAAAGCATCACTCTGCGCAAACTGTTTCCGACAGTCGCACCAAAGCCCTGCTCAAATGGCTCTGCAATAAATCGACCATAAGACGCAGTTGAATGATCACCAACAACCCTATTGGGTAACTCTAATCCACGCCACCTAATTCGCATATGCGAACCTCCCGTTTAATCAAGGTCACCTTTTAACGCAACCCACACCAAGAACCAACAGGCCTCATGCTTTCGTTATGACCCACTGAATCGGTGAGAACCTCCAACCCTTAGCGGGAACAACCAGCCCGCTTAATGCTTACCTTGAGCACATTTCGATAATCAACTGTGCTTGTACCCCAATCGATACATCACCCGAATCCGGCAAGCGTGATACGCGACCCTCTGGTGGATCTGCACCGGTCATCTCGAGGAAATCAGGGACCTGCTGGCTCTCATCATCCAGACAAGTTTTTACCCGGTTAACACTCTTCGGACGATTTTTCACACCAATACGATCGTCAGAACATACCAGGTAACTGGGAATATCCACACGACGACCGTTTACCAAGATATGGCCATGCTTGACAAGCTGCCGTGCTGCAGGACGACTGGGAGCGAAACCGAGGCGATACACCACGTTGTCTATACGACGCTCTAAGAGCGAGAAAAGAACTTCGCCCGTATTTCCAGTAGCACGCTCGGCAGTACGGAAATAGTTCAAGAACTGACGCTCGAATACACCGTAGTATCGCTTTACCTTCTGCTTTTCCCGCAGATGGTCAGCATAATCACTCTGCTTACCTCGACGCCATTTATGCATCCCCGGAGGTGATTCACGACGATCCACCGCACACTTCGGGGAATCACACCGCGCCCCCTTTAAAAACAGCTTCGTCCCTTCTCTGCGGCAAAGCCGACAAACTGCACCCGTTGTCCGTCCCATATTCTTCCCGTAATACCCTGAACTGCGATCTGCTTAAAGAGCCTGTTAAACCTCGAATCAATCTACCACAAGTAATTCATACGAAATCTACTGTAGCGCCTCTCAAACTTATCTCAGAACGAAAGTGTTCCTTGTATCACTGAATCCCGAAACTAATTACACGCGACGCTTCTTCGGCGGCCTGCATCCATTATGGGGTAACGGGGTAACATCCTCAATTAAACGAATAGTTAAACCCGAGGAAGACAATCCCGTAATCGCACTCTCACGCCCCGATCCCGGCCCCTTAACTTTCACCTCGATTTCCTGCAAACCAAATTTTGACGCCTTCTCAGCCACTGACTCCGCTGCACGTTGAGCGGCAAAGGGCGTACTTTTCCGACTCCCCTTGAATCCTACCATTCCGGCAGAAGTCCAGCACAACACATCACCATTCACATCCGTAATCGTAATAGTCGTATTATTGAAAGTCGATTTGATGTGAGCGATACCACGAGTAATATTTCGCCTGACTTTTCGCCTCTTCGATTTTGCCACTGTGTTTACCTTTTATTCCGATTATCCTTGACCAACTATTCACCATTCTGATTTCAAAAAATCATTCGCTGATTTAACGAATATCTTTGACACCCTTCTTGCCGGCAACGGTTTTCTTCGGGCCTTTTCTCGACCTCGCATTGGTCCTCGTTCGCTGGCCGCGAACAGGCAAACCACGGCGATGACGCAATCCTCGATAACACCCAATGTCGCGTAACCGGGCTATGTTCTGTTGTAACTGTCGTCGCAACTGCCCTTCAATGACATAGTCCTGGTCCAGAAGTGTTGCAATACGCCCGATTTCGTCTTCACTCAAATCTCTTGCGCGTCGCTGCGGATCCACTTGAGTCTTGTGGCAAATTTCCCGCGCCAGTGTATTGCCAACCCCGAAAAGCCGGGTGAGCGCAATAGCTGTCGGTTTGTCATTCGGTACATCCACACCCAAAATTCGCGGCATATTTAAATTCCCCTGCTGTTCCGATTAGCCTTGGCGCTGCTTATGTCTTGGATTAGAACAAATGACGAAAACCACTCCCTTGCGGCGCACTACCCTGCAATTCTCGCAAAACCGTTTCACGCTCGAACGCACCTTCATTTCACATCTCCAGAACCATTACTCTTACAGCGGCTTAAACAAGAGAGTATAGATTGGCGAGAGTTCAATACACAAGCCCAAAGTGCAAACCTCTCTTGATTACTCAGAGGCGTTTTTATCTTGTCCACTCAACTACCATCACAATAGCATTCCCATTTATCCTTGTTCATCCAACTCCGTTAAAATTCTAACACCATCAGGCGTGATTGCCACCGTATGCTCACAATGCGCACTTGGCTTCCCATCCTTGGTAACAACCGTCCACCCATCGGAACAGGGATACGTCTCTTTACTCCCCATATTTACCATCGGCTCTACCGCCACCACCAAACCCGGTTCCAGTAACACATCATTTCTTCTCAGGGCTGCATTCACAAAATTAGGAATCTGTGGTTCCTCGTGTAAGGCCTGGCCTATCCCGTGTCCAACATAATTTTCGACCGATGAAAAACCGGCATCGCGAACATAGCACTCCATCTTTTCGGCAACTTGTGACCACCGTTCCTGATTGGCCATTTCGTCAATAGCCAACTGCAATACTTCTTCCGTTATCTGAACTAGTCTCCGCACTTCCGGATCAACTTCCCCTACCATTACCGTAATTGCCGAATCGCCACACCAACCTGCAATCTTACAACCGGTATCAATGCTTACAATATCTCCTTCACGAATCTGCCGCTGACCAGGAATTCCATGTACGACTTCTTCATTAACAGAGATGCAAATCACAGAAGGAAATTCCGATTTCGGACCGGGGTACCCTTTGAACAAAGAAAGGGCACTATGCTCCCGAAAAACTTCTTCAACCGCTTGATCGATCTCCTCGGTTGTAACTCCTGGCACACATTTGCTTCTCGCAACGGAAAGAGCCTGGGCAACGACTCTACCTGATACTCTCATCAACTCAACTTCACGTGGGCTCTTCAATGTTTTCATGATTTATATTCGTAACCGTTTTTTATTTCCCAAAGGGCTCTGACAGCTGAATCTATTTGGTTTCAATCAACGCCAACAGCCTCTGCCCAACCTGCTCGACTGTCCCGATCCCATCGAACTCTTTTAGTAGTGAGCGTTGTCGATAATACTCGATCAACGGAATGGTCTCTTCATGATATATCCGCAACCGATTACGAACCGTTTCCTGATGGTCATCGTCGCGCTGAATTAACCGATTTCCACATCCATCGCATATTCCGTCTCGTTGAGAAGGATCATACTTAATGTGAAAGACTTTTTGGCAATCAGGTTCCGTACAAACACGCCTGCCGCTTAAGCGATCAACAATCTCACTATCACTCACCAACGGCAACAATACTCCATCCAATTGCTTGGATGACTTTTCCAGAAACTGCCCGAGTGCCTCTGCCTGCCCCATCGTTCTTGGAAAACCATCTAGTAAGAATCCTGAATCGCAATCATCCTGATCTATCCGATTCACGACAACCGCCGTCACAAGATCATCCGGAACCAGTTCACCTCGTTTCAGATAAGGATCCACCTGTAATCCGACCTCGTTACTCTCTGCTACAGCTTGACGAAACATGGCGCCGGTTGAAAGATGAAGCACGGATACCGTGTCTACAACACGCTGAGCTTGGGTGCCTTTTCCAGAACCGGGAGGACCAAGTAAAATCAGACGCATAATGCCACCGCAATTTATCATGGAACGTGTAACCGAAACTGTAGCAGATTGCGGAAACGCACTTTTGCATCCCCATGCAGCACAATCCCACCAGCAGGCTATTCCATCAATCCGGAATAATTTCGCATGACTAAATGGCTGTCTATTTTCTGTACCAAATCAAGCGCCACACTTACAACAATCAGTAAGCCCGTTCCTCCGAAAAAGCTAGCTACCATATAATCCACATTCAACAAACCACTCACCACGGTTGGAATTATCGCTACGACAGCAAGGAATGCAGCGCCTACATAGGTGATACGCAGCATTACTTTTTCCAAGTAATCAGCCGTACGCTTTCCAGGACGATAACCCGGAATAAAACTGCCTACGTCCTTCAGATTACTAGCCATGTCCTTGGGATTAAACGTAATGGATGTCCAGAAGTAACAGAAGAAATATATCATTGCGACATACAATACATTGTATACATATGCCCGATCCCCCAAGGTCTGCGTCATGAAGCCCAACGGCTCCCAAGGAAAAGCAGATGCCAAGGCTCGTAAAAGAAAAGACGGGATCATCAGTAAGCTCGATGCAAATATAATTGGCATCACACCCGCTTGATTTATTCGCAACGGCAGATATTGACGCTGGCCACCAAAAACACGACGTCCTCGAACGTGTTTTGCACTCTGCGTAGGAATTCGTCGCTGTGCCTGTGTCATGGTAATCACTCCGGTGATCACCGCTACAAATAAGCCGGCCAAGATAAGAACGGTTGTCAAATCGTAACCACCCGACGAACTGCTGCCGAGCGTAAGAGTGGCATTGGAAAACAACTGAAACAACGCAGATGGGGCTCGCGCCAAGATGCCAGCCATAATGAGCAAACTGATACCATTGCCAATCCCGTACTCATCGATCTGTTCACCCATCCACATCAGGAAGACGGTTCCCGCTGTCATGGTAAGCACGGCAGACAACTGATATCCAAAACTGTTATAGCCATCGATTATCAATCCACTGCTATTCAAATACTGGATCCACATGGTGCTCTGAAACAAACAAAGGACTACGGTAGCATAACGCGTATACTCATTGATTTTTTTCCGACCGCTCTCACCTTCCTTTTGCAGTTTCTCTAAAGCAGGAACCACACTGGCCATAAGTTGAAAAACGATCGACGCGGATATATAGGGCATGATACCGAGACCAAATATGGTACTCATGCCTACGCTGCTAGCTGAAAACATCGACATATAATTCAGCACTTGGCCAAATCCACCAGACCCCTGTGTCTGGCTCGTCCAAGATTCCATCGCACTTTGATCCACAATAGGCAGGGGGACCCACCACCCCACACGATAAAGACAAAGCAGCGCAAGAGTAAGAAATATTTTGTTTCTTAACTCTGGAATAGTAAATACAATTACAATCTTGTTAATCACGGGAGCCGGCTCCCCGACTGGCTAATGAGATACCACTTCCACGGCCCTAAACAATTACGACTGTCCCACCCGATTTTTCTATCTTTTCCTGGGCAGTCTTAGAAAAACGATTGGACTCAACCGTTAGTGATTTGGTCAATTCTCCGTTACCGAGAATCTTCACACCATCAAATCGCCCCTTGACCAAGCCCGCCTCAAGCAACCCCTCTGTGTCAACGGTAGCACCCGCTTCAAAATTTCTTTCCAAAGCAGCAAGATTGACCACCACAAACGTTTTTCTCCACCGATTATTAAACCCTCTCTTGGGAATTCGACGTGCCAAGGGCATCTGACCACCCTCAAACCCTCGCGGAGGAAGACTTCCGGCGCGACTTCGCTGCCCCTTATGCCCTCGTCCAGCGGTCTTCCCTTGGCCGCTGCCAGGACCACGTCCAATCCGTTTTTTTGATTTGCGAGAAGCCACTCCCTGATGTACATCGTGCAGTTGCATTACAGCGATACCCCCCTAAGTCTTTCTACTTCACTGCGACTACGAAGGCTGCGAAGACCATTGATGGTCGCTTTTACCAGATTGACTGGATTACTAGACCCAAACGATTTGGTTAAAACATCCTGAATCCCAGCGGATTCCACTACAGCTCGCACACTGGCACCAGCAATGACACCCGTACCTGGACTTGCAGGCAACAAGATCACTTTTGCCGCGCCAAAACGTCCTACGACGCGATGAGGTATCGTCTTGCCCTCCAATGCAACTTCCACCATGTTGCGCGATCCATCTTTCATGGCCTTCTCTACGGCAGGAGGAACCTCCGTTGCCTTCCCATACCCCCAGCCAATTCGCCCCTGGTGATTTCCCACAACCACGAGCGCATTAAAGCTGAATCGCCGACCACCTTTCACAACCGCCGCGCAACGGCGGATGTGCACCACCCTCTCATCCTGATCTGTTCGTGTTTCAGTCGCCACAGTTCACCGATTCCCTCTAAAAAATCAAAATTGGAGACCACCTTCACGAAGTGCATCCGCGAGGGCCGCCACTCGACCATGATACTTGTATTCATGACGGTCAAACGCCACTTTCTGAACGCCCTTATCCTTCACTCGCTGAGCAAGCAGTTTTCCAACTTCGCTGGCCGCCAGCTTACTAGATCCTCCGGACTGCTTTTGCTTGAATTCCGGATCAAGCGTACTTGCTGAAGCCAGAGTACAGCCCTCATGGTCATTAATCACTTGCGCGTAAATATGCTTGGAACTTCTATACACGGAAACCCGCGGGCGATCGGCAGTACCGACAATACGATTTCGCACGCGCCACCTTCGCCTTTGACGCTGTTTCTGTAAAAATTTTTCTCGGTTCATCGTTTTCTGTCTTATCCGGACAAACTATTGTAATAAGCAACCTCAGGAGCCAATGCCTATGCACCACTTGCAAATGCCTTACCTGCCTTGCGTCTAATTTGCTCACCCTGATATCGAATACCCTTCCCCTTGTATGGCTCCGGTGGACGAATCTTACGCACTACGGCCGCAAATTGGCCAACCGCCTGTTTGTCCGCTCCTCGCACCACCACATGCGTAGGGTCTGGTGTTTCGACATTCAAACCCGACGGGATCGCAACCAACACCGGCTTGGCAAATCCAACAGAAACCTCAAGGCTATCTCCTTTTAAATTCGCCTGATACCCAACCCCCACAATCTCCAGGCGTTTCTCAAAGCCTTTTACCACGCCGGTCACCATATTCTGAATTAAACTACGCGTCAATCCATGGAATGCCCGAGCCTGCTTCTCATCTCCCTGTCTTTTCACCTCAATCAGACGTGAAGATTCATCAAACCCTACTTCTATGCCAGCGGGAAACCCCCACTGCAACTTCCCCATCGCTCCCTCAATGGCAACACTTCGGTTGTCAATCTGAACACTGACCCCCGAAGGAACCTCCACTGGCTTTCGACCGATTCTTGACATAAAAGCCTCTCCACTACGACCAACGCTCAACACCCATACCAACTACTACCAAACCATACAAAGAACTTCGCCACCTACTTTTTCACGGCGGGCTTCACGATCACTTAATATCCCTTTATTGGTACTCAGAATACTGATTCCCAAACCATCTAAAACAGGCTTCAAATTCTCGACACCCTGATACACCCGCCTGCCGGGCTTGCTGGTTCTTTGAATATTCTGAATTAACTTCTCCCCATTCGGCCCGTATTTCAAATCCACCTTCAGTTGATTACAGGGAGTGTCTTCTATCACCGTCCAATCCCAGATATACCCCTCTCTCTTGAGCGAGTCAGCAACACCCTGTTTCATCAAGGAACTAGGCATCTGCACAGAGGCTCGCTCAATACGGACCGCGTTACGAATTCTGGTCAACATGTCCGCAATTGGATCGGTCATCATGAGCTGGGCTCCCACTTTCCAAACAAAACTACTTCTTACCGCTTAACACGGGGCGTCTACTTCCTCTTGCCTACCAACTGGCCTTCTTTACCCCAGGAATAAGTCCCGCACTGGCCAGATTACGAAAGCATATACGACAAATTCCAAACTTTCGATAGACCCCCCTGGGACGCCCACAAAGCTTACATCTGTGTTCCTGACGACTCGAGAACTTAGGGGTCTTCTCCGCTTTTTCTATTTTGGCTTTCGAGGCCATCTCAGTCCCGTCTCTTTTTGAAAAGTACAAAACAATACCAATACTTCAGGATCCCATACACCTGAACTCCAACCTGTCAATCCGTTCGAAATGGCAGGCCCAATTCTTTCAGCAGCAAATGGCCTTCTTCATTTGTTCTGGCGGTCGTAACAATTGTAATATCCATTCCCTGAACATTGGTAACTTTATCAGGATTAATTTCAGGGAAAACCACCTGCTCGGTTACACCCAGACTATAATTCCCCTGACCATCAAAAGCCCGAGGATTCAAACCGCGAAAATCACGCACCCGCGGCAAAGCCAAAGTGATGAGACGATCGAGGAACTCGTACATGCGACGCCCCCGAAGAGTCACCTTACACCCGACCTTCATTCCCTCCCTCAAACGGAACCCCGCAACAGAACGACGCGCGATGGTCACCAGGGGCCGTTGGCCGACAATTTGCGACAAATCACTAACGGCCTCATCCAACCGTTTCTGGTCCTGTATCGCAAGCCCCACACCCATATTGACCACAATTTTATCCAAGCGGGGCAAAGAAAGCCTATTGGCCCTCCCCAGCTGTTCTGAAAGCCTGCCTTCTATCTCACTACGGTACTGCTCTAACAACCTTGCCATCGATCTCTCACTCTAGCTCTCTTGAAAAAACACGACTAGTCACTGGGCCGAAACTCATCACTTCTTCGCGTATCGAGCCCGGGGAGGGGAAACGGGGCCTTGCGACTCACCACACTTCTTGCAAAACCTCTCTTTTACCCCATCTTCCAGATAACGTACCCCCAGCCTTACTCCCTGGTCGCAGCGAGCGCAATGCAACATGACATTTGAAACATCCACAGGCATCTCCTTTTCCAAACGCCCTCCCTGCGGATTTCGCTGACTAGGGCGCACGTGCTTCTTAACCATGTTAACTTTCTCAACAACGACCTTTCCCTTGCCAAGTAACACGCGTAAAACACGTTGCTTCTCACCCTTATCGGCGCCCGTTTTCACCACTACTGTATCATCTGCTCGAATCAACACCTGATCACCCTCTTTGTACGCAAATCGCCATGCCAGGTTTTCCTAACCAGCAACCATTTACAGCACCAAATAAGATTAAACCACTTCACTCGCCAAACTGACAATTCTCATATAGCTTCGATCACGCAATTCACGTGCAACTGCCCCAAAAATGCGCGTCCCTCGCGGACTCCCATCAGCATCAATCAATACCAGCGCATTCCGATCGAACCTGACATAACTACCATCCACTCTACGCGTCGCTTTCTTACAACGCACAACGACACCACGCACCACCTCTCCCTTTTTGACCGCGCTGCCCGGAACCGCCTTCTTCACACTTGCGACAATAATATCACCAAGGCCCGCAGTACGACGCCTACTACCACCCAACACTTTTATACACATCACTTCTTTGGCCCCTGTGTTGTCTGCCACATCAAGCCAAGTCTGCATCTGGATCATAATTTCAACCTCAACTCCAACAATCAGCCGGTCCTTACCGTGACCGGTGAGTTACGCCTCACCATCTGCGGTATCCTGCATGACCACACGCAACAATTCCCAGCGTTTAATCTTGGAACGTGGCCGACACGAAACCAATTCCACCGTATCTCCCAGCTTCGCATCCCCTTGCTCATCGTGTGCATGATACACCGTGCGACGCTTTAAATACTTTCCATACAATGGATGCTTCACCGTCCTGGGAACCATTACCTTAATGGTTTTACTGCTAGCAGCACTCGTGACTTCACCTATTACCGTCTTTCGCATCATTTTCTCTTCTACGTCTTTTTCTGATCGCTGTTTAACTCAGATAACTCACGTTCTCTAACCACCGTTTTAAGCCTCGCAACGTCTCTTCTGCTTTTGCGCAACTCGCTAGGAGCATCGAGCCTTTCGGTCTCCGCCTGAAATCGCAAACGAAACAGATTCTCCTGCATTTCTTTCAATGTCAGCTGTATCTGCTCGTCACTCATCTCTCGAAACTCATCCGCCTTGGCCATATCTATATTCACCCCAATAACAACCAGCCTAAACTCCCAGCTGACGCTCCACCAACCGACACTGGATAGGCATTTTATAAGCAACCCTCGCCAGGCAATCCCTGGCCACATCTTTCGGCACCCCAGAAACTTCGAACAGAACGGTGCCTGGCTTCACCACGGCTGTCCAGTACTCCGGCTCCCCCTTCCCCTTCCCCATTCGTGTTTCCAACGGAATAGAGGTAACAGGCTTATGTGGGAAGATACGGATGTACAGCCTTCCCTCACCCCGGATCTCTTGCCCGGCCGCTATCCTTCCGGCCTCGATGGTCTGCGCGCTAACGTAGCCCGGCTGCATTGCCTGCAACCCGAACTCGCCAAAAACAACACGATTCCCACGAGTCGCGTTACCTTTTATCCGACCCCGTTGACTTTTTCGGAACTTGACCCTTTTTGGCATCAGCGCCATCGCCAATCTCCTGATCCAAATAATCACCCTGATTAACCCACACCTTCACACCGATATGGCCCTGCGCCGTCTTCGCTTCTGCACAACCATAACTGATCTTCGCACGCAGTGTCGACAACGGAAGAGAACCGAGGCTCGCCTTTTCTCGACGCGCCATTTCCGCCCCCCCAAGACGACCGGCAAGCTCTACCTTGCAACCCAGCGCCCCCGCTTCCATGACCTTCTCCAACGTACGTTTCATCGTACGCCGAAAACTCTGCCTCTTGGAAAGCTGCTCACACACATCCTCAGCCACAAGCTGTGCATCCAAAGCCGGCTTACTCATCTCGTCAATCTTGATGTTAATCCGTCTCTGAATAAGGCCCTGTAACTCCTCCTGCAACCGCTCTACTTCCTGGCCTTTCCGACCGATGATTACGCCAGGGCGTGCTGCATGCAGCACAACCTTAACCTCATCCCGGGTACGCTCGATTTCTACTTTCGCGATTCCGGCAAAGGCATACTTAGCTTTAATATGCTTGCGAAGCTTGTGGTCCTCTACCAACAGACCAGCAAACTCCCGCTTGGAAGCGTACCAACGACTCTTCCAATCCTCCATCACACCCGTTCTAAATCCTATCGGGCTTACTTTCTGTCCCATTTAGCGCCTGCTTTCCCAGCTCATTAAAATTGCCCGCTCCGCTTTGCCAACTGATGATTAATCGACGATAGCCCCCGGTAAATCCACCACTACATGAATATGGGAGAATCGTTTTCGTATCTGAAATGCCATTCCTCGGGCGCGGGGCTGGAGCCGCTTGAACATCGGCCCCGGATCAACACGCGCTTCGACCACCCGTAATTCCGCAACCTGACGGACACCTCGATCTTCGGCGTTGGCAGCAGCGCTGGCCAAAACCTTTTCCACAAAACGGGCCCCACGATTATGAATCCCCTTCAGCGTATGCCGGGCATCCTCCACGTACATTCCCGAAATCAATTGAGTCACCGGACGAACTTTTCTCGGCGAAATACGTGCGTAGCGATGTATTGCTCGATAAGACATAAATCCGAAAACCCTTTATCCCAACCTCAAAAAAACAACCGTTGTATTATTAAAAACTCATCAATGCCGGGGGCGGGATTTGAACCCGCGACCTCCAGGTTATGAGCCTGGCGAGCTACCACTGCTCCACCCCGGGGCAATTTCGTCTCAACCCCCCCCCGCAAGCAAAATTCAGCACCACCTACTTACCCCTGCCACTGTGCCCACGAAAAGTCCGTGTTGGAGCAAATTCCCCAAGCTTATGGCCAACCATCTCTTCGGTCACAAACACCTTAATATGGTTCTTCCCATTGTGAACCATGAACGTCTGCCCCACAAACTCCGGCACCACCGTACACGCGCGCCGCCATGTGCGAATGGGATGCCCATCACCTGACGCCACCTGCTTCTCCACCTTACGGAACAGCTTCTCATCCACATAGGGCCCCTTCTTCAGCGACCTTCCCATCACCTAAACTCCTGTACCAGAAATGCCAGCAACTACGAATCCCACTCTTTCCGGTTATATTAGTACGACTTCAAAATACCATGACGCTTCGTACGACGCCGACGAACGATTGCAGCATTGGACGGTTTTCGACGCTTCCGGGTAGAGCCGCCCTTGGACAACGTCCCCGTAGGACCACAAGGATGTCGACCGCCAGCACTGCGACCCTCACCCCCACCCAACGGATGAGCCACTGGATTCATGGCAACCCCCCTTACATGAGGACGCCTCCCAAGCCATCGCTTCCTACCGGCCTTCCCCAAACGAACCCCCATATGCTCAGGATTACCCACCTGACCTACAGTAGCTCGGCAAGCAGCAGGAACCCTTCTCACTTCACCAGAAGGCAAAGTTAACTGCGCCCAGTCTTCCTGGCGAGCCGTCAAGACAGCGGAAGTCCCGGCACTACGACAAAGCTGCCCACCACGGCCAGGCTGCATCTCTATGTTATGAATCGTCGTCCCGGTCGGGATACTGGAAAGCGGTATCGCGTTACCCACATTCGGATCTACACCCGCCCCACTCTCTACGGTCATCCCGGCCTCTAAACCGTCAGGCGCCAGGATATACCGCTTCTCACCGTCGGCATAAAACAACAGTGCGATTCTTGCTGAACGATTGGGATCATATTCGACAGAAGCCACCTTTGCCGGCACCCCATCCTTTTGTCGCTTCCAGTCAATAACCCGATAAAGCCGCTTGTGACCACCGCCCCTGTGGCGAGCGGTAATCTTGCCCTGATTATTGCGACCACCGGTCTTCTTTACCTTTCGCGTAAGCGACTTCTCAGGACGTTTCTTCCGATCCGTGATTTCAGCAAAATCACTAACAGAAGATCGACGTCTTCCCGCACTCGTTGGCTTATACCTACGAATTCCCAACTGAAATCACCTTTCCAAAAAAACCCAACCTTTATTAACCAGGCCGACCGCCAAGGCCGTCTTAAAAGAAATCAATCCTGTCTTCCTCGTGCAAAGTAACAATCGCTTTTTTCCAAGCCCCGGTATTGCTGTGACGGAACTTCACTCTGCGCGGTTTACCGGGACGATTCTGTATCCGCACCTTTTCAACTCGAACATCAAATAAATCCTCAACCGCTCGCTTCACCTCTGGCTTTCCGGCAAGAACATTTACCTGAAAAGCATAGGCATTATAACGAGCAGACTGGTGCGTCCCCTTTTCCGTAATCAACGGCCGCAAGACCACCTGATAGGAGTCCAGCTCCATTTTCTTTTTTCCCTCTGCGTGCCCTGCCATCACCAATTTCTCACAAATATCTCAACACCAAGTTACGCTTCACCCTGTTCGACTGTGTCAGAACCTTGCCAGTTACCCAGCTTCAGCAAATCCAGAGTCTCACGAGTCAACACCAACTGTTTCTGCTTAAGGATTGCATACGCATTCAGATCCGAAGCCCGCATGGTACACGCATTCTCAAGATTCCTTGCCGACTTCCAGACAACTGGATCATGCCCCGCAGTTGCCAGCAACACCTTCTTATCAGACAGCCCTAACGCACCCAACAGTGCAACCATCTCACTGGTTTTGGGACCAGAGAAGCTGAGCTCATCCAGAACCGTAATTTCATCATCCACTATCTTACTGAGTATTGCCATTCGCGTCGCTCTTCGAACGGCCTTCTTCGGCAGACGATAAGTCCAATCCTTAGGGCGCTTGGCAAACGCCATTCCACCGCCACGGCGAATGTTACTCCTCCTTGAACCAGCACGGGCATTGCCCGTACCTTTCTGCCGATACATCTTCTTACCGCTACCGGCCACTTCAGCACGACTCCGCGTGCGCACGGTACCCACCCTCTGGTTCGCCTCATACATTACCACAACATCATGCAGCAATTGGCGATTGACACGGGTGGCAAATACGTCCAGCTCTACCTGGCACTTATCAACCTCTTGCCCCTGTCGGTTAAAAACCGGTAACTCCACAGTTTTCTTCACCATCTACCCGACCCTGAACAAAACAAAAACGCAGCATCGTTCTGCTGCACCAACTTACTTTTTTAACCACACTTATTGGTATTTTTCACAATCACATAACCGCCATTGGCCCCTGGAATAGCCCCCAGAACCAACAGTACTCCATTCTCGGCATCAACTCTTACAACTTTAAGATTCCGCACCGTAGCCTTGGCATTACCATACTGACCCGCCATCCGTTTACCCTTCTTAATACGCCCACTATTTCCCAAATCGGTACCATGACCACCGATTGAACCGGGGGCACGATGGTGTCGCTGCACGCCATGGCTAGCCCGAAGGCCAGCAAAACCATAACGCTTCATGACACCTGCGAAACCACGCCCCTTGGAGGTTCCCGTGACATCGACGTTGGAAATTTCCGCAAAAATGTCGACTGTAATCTCATCCCCGACAGTGTACTCTTGACCTTCATTTAATCTGATTTCACGAATAAAACGCTTTGGCTCACACTCCGCCCTGGGAGCGCTTTCTAACCCCAATTCGTTACGCCTTGTCCGAGCCTTTGAATCAATGGACGCAACATGCCCGCGTTCTGGTCTTGTTGCAAGCCTCCTGGGCTTATCGAGAAAGCCAAGCTGAACCGCTCGGTAACCATCACGATCCAGATCACGCACGGCGAGAACCGTACACGGCCCGGCTTCGATTGCCGTCACCGGAAGGCTCTTCCCTGCTTCATCAAAAATCTGCGTCATCCCGACCTTACGGCCAAGTATGCCGATAGCCATCTCAATCACTACCCTTCATCGAAAAACGTACTGCTTTGGGATACGATCAGTTGGCCGACGAAGCCTTGATCTTAATATCCACTCCGGCCGGAAGGCTTAATTGATTCAAGGCATCAATGGTCTTGCCAGTCGGCTGCAAAATATCAATCAGTCGTTTATGCGTTCGTATTTCAAACTGCTCGCGGGATTTTTTGTCAATGTGGGGCCCCCGCAGCACAGTGTATCGCTCTATGCGAGTGGGGAGAGGTATCGGGCCGTGCACCACAGCACCAGTGCGTTTGGCCGTGTCCACAATGTCACCAGCAGACTGGTCTAACACAGAATGATCGTACGCTTCCATCCGAATCCGGATACGTTCGTTGGTCAGCCCAGCCACAGTTCACCTTCCAAAAAAACCAAAACACTCCCGACCCCTTTCGCTAATTCAAACGAAAGGGCGAAACCCCAAATCGTAAAGGGACCACACAGTTCTGTCAAGTTCTGCAACTCTTTTATTTTTTCGGGTTTACGGAATAATTAATGCTAAAACCCTACTATTTATTCCCTTTTAACCTATTCTTCCCATTGTTAACCATGGGCAATCCCTATACTCATAATGCAGCCACGACTGACTCTGGTACTGTTGCGTACGTAAGAGGCTCCATCGTGTAACTTGCCCTTCCCTGTGTGATGCCACGAATCCGAGTTGAATATCCAAACATTTCTGACAAGGGAACCCTCGCTTCAATCAAATGCAGAGAACCCTGGATCTCCGTTTGAGATATCTCACCGCGACGTGCCGTGATATCAGCAGACACCGATCCAATGTAGTCGTCCGGGACCATGACTTCCAACCGCATTACCGGCTCCAAAAGGGAAACTCCTACTTGAGAGAGCCCTTTCCTTACAGCATCTGCAGCGGCTAATTCAAAAGCCAAATCGGAACTATCCACTTCATGCCAGTCACCATCAAGAAGGGTAAACTTTACGTGAATCAGAGGATAACCTTTGCTACCCCCACTTCTGGCCTCCTCGATTACTGATTTTTCAACGGATGGAATGTACCGCGTTGGAATGGATCCACCTTTAATTCTGGACTCAAAGTCAAGTAACTCCTCCCCATCGAAAGGTTCCATCTCCAGTACAACCTTTGCAAACAACCCCGATCCGCCTGTTTGTTTTACACAACGACCCTCTACCTTTATTTTCTTCCGAATGGTTTCTCTGTAACTTACTCTTGGTTTGTGCACACGAACGTTAAGACGAAATTCTCTCAGCATTCGATTCTTAATAATTTCCAGATGCAACTCCCCCATCCCACTGATCAGTGTCTGGCCAGTCTCGGGATCCACGTGCCAGGAAAACGTAGGATCTTCTCGCTGCAACAACTGCAACGTATCACCAAGTTTTTTCCGATCAGCGGAAGTCTCTGGTTCGATCGATATTGAAATGACTGTCTCTGGAAATTTCATTGGCTCCAAAACAACAGGGTGCCGAGGATCACAGATCGTGTCTCCCGTACGAGAAGCCCTAAGGCCCACCACCCCAACAATGTCTCCTGCTTCAACCTCTTTTACTCGACGACGATCATCCGCATGCACATGCCAGAGCAAACTAATATTTTCTTTTTGATTCCGTGTTGAATTTATAACCCGACTTCCCTCTTTAAGTTGTCCCGAATAAACACGTACAAAAAACAAGTCACCATGCTGATCCGATTGGACTTTAAACACCAGTCCCGCGAACGGTTCAGAAGGATCCGCGCTGCGGATCAGGACCTCTTCCTGCTTCTTGGGATGCGTCCCTTCAACTGGAGGTAATTCCTGAGGACTTGGCAGATATTGAGCCACACCATCCAACAGATGCTGAACCCCTACATATTTCAGTGCCGAACCACAAAATACGGGTGTCAGCTTGTGAGCAAGTGTCGCCTTTCGAAATGCCTCATAAATCATTGAGGCTTCCATCTCTTGGCCGTCCAGATACTGCTCCATCACCGTATCATTATGGTCCGCCAACTTCTGCAACATCATGTCCCGTCTCTGTTCAGCAACCCCCAACAACGATGGTGGGATTTCCTTCTCCGTAATGGTTTCACCCAAAGATTCTTCAGAGAAGTACAGTGCTTTCATTTCAATCAAGTCAACAATGCCTTCAAAATCTGAATCGGAACCGATGGGAATTTGGACAGGTACGGGATTCCCTTCCAAGCGATTTTCAATCTGATCAACCACATTGTCAAAATCTGCTCCCATTCGATCCATCTTGTTGATAAAACAAATACGTGGCACCTGGTATTTGTTGGCCTGGCGCCAAACCGTTTCAGATTGTGCTTCAACACCTTCACGCGCACTGAAAACCACAACGGCACCGTCCAGCACCCGTAAACTTCGTTCCACTTCAGCTGTGAAATCAACATGCCCGGGAGTGTCAATCAGATTGATGATGGACTCCTTCCATTGACATGTAATGCAAGCAGCCGTAATCGTAATTCCTCGCTCCTGCTCTTCTTCCAAATAATCCGAGACGGTGTTTCCTTTGTCCACATCACCCATTCGATGAGTGGTACCTGTGTAAAACAAGACACGCTCTGTCAAAGTCGTTTTTCCAGCATCAATATGGGCAATAATGCCAATATTTCTCAGTTGTTCGAGATCACGTTTCATCGTAGCTACAATTCTCTTAACATCAAATAAACCAACAAATATGTATGGGATTCATCAAGGATGAATCAACAGAAGTACCGCCCACACCTGTCAAAAGCTATCATCGGTTCTTAACAGGAGGATCTAGCAAGTGAAAATCACTTCCAAATATTGAATGTGATAAAGAATGCCACGGCCCTTGCCAAAGATCCCATGCGATCTCTTTACTGTTATCGGCATTCCAAGCCGCGACAAAGACCTGCTTCTTGAAAATCACCACGCAAAATGAGCAAATGCTTTATTTGCCTCGGCCATGCGGTGGACTTGCTCGCGCTGATTCATAGCAGCGCCTTCGCGATTGTACGCGGCAAATAACTCATCTGCCAACCTCTGTGCCATTGGTTTTCCCTTCTTGGCACGCGAAGCCTGAAGGAGCCATCGGATAGCAAGCGATTGCTGTCTCTTTTTATTCACCTGCATCGGCACCTGATAGGTAGCTCCACCAACCCGCTTTGATCGAACCTCGATCATTGGTTTGACATTTTCAACTGCTTGGGTAAACACATCTATTTCAGTCACCTCACTAACCCGATTATCCAAAACACCAAGAGCATCATAAAAAATTCTTTGGGCGACGCTTTTTTTGCCCTGCCACATCATGCAATTAATAAACTTGCTGGCCAGAATCGAATGATACTTAGGATCGGGCTTCAATTGTGAAGCACTTGCAGTTGGACGTTTCGGCATCGATTTCCCTCAAAACCCTCTCTTAACTAAAAACGTTTTTCATTGCAGAAACAGCATCGCTGATACTATTTTTTAGCTCCGTATTTACTTCGAGCCTGCTTTCTCTCACCTACACCTAATGCATCTAATACTCCGCGAACCACCTTGTAGCGAACACCCGGCAAATCACGTACACGGCCACCCCGTACAAGAACGATGGAGTGTTCTTGCAGATTATGTCCTTCACCGGGAACATAAGCAGTCACTTCCTTACCATTTGACAACCGAACACGCGCTACTTTGCGCAAGGCTGAATTTGGCTTCTTGGGTGTCATGGTCTTCACCTGAAGACAGACACCCCGCTTTTGCGGGCAGTCTTCCAAAACCGGGGTATTTGACTTCCCTTTCGGTTTTTTTCTGGGGCGACGTACCAGCTGATTAAATGTTGGCATCGATTTCCTCTTTTGTCATTTTAGTTACCCTATTCCGTATCAGCATAGCAGCCGCATTGCTTTCTGAACATGTCGTACCAGGAAAATTAGCCAACTTCGTTTGGAAATCTGTCCAAAAACAAACTCGCTTCATCCTTCAAAAGGAGTTGAACTCTGTCCTTCCTGGTTCGGCTCATGCGGAGCAGCCACCACATCTTGCCCGGTGCCAGCTGCCACCTCACCATCTAACAATGCTTGACGTGCAGCAAGAATTCGCTGTTTCTCTTCTGCCAAAGCCTCGAGTGCCTCAGGGCGGATCCGTACTTCAGCCTGCTGATGCGTCCGGAAACCTGTTCCTGCCGGCACCAAATGGCCAAGTATCACATTTTCCTTCAACCCAACCAGCCGATCGACCTTACTCGCCAGGGCTGCCTCGGTCAGCACTTTTGTTGTCTCCTGAAAACTCGCGGCTGAAATAAAACTTTCTGACTGAACAGACGCCTTGGTAATACCGAGTAACTGAGTGCTTGCCGTTGCAGGCTGTGGCTTCTTACCTTTCCCCACAGACCCACCAAGCGCAGAGACCTGGGCATTCACTTCTTCAAAAGTTTCCCGAGGTACCAGATCACCCTCATTAAACTCAGTATCCCCTCGATCTGTAATCTTCAAACAATTGAGCATTTCCAGATTGCGATTCCTGAATTCGAATTTGTCAACGATTGCACCAGGAAGCATCCCTGTATCACCGATTTGCTCCACTTGGACCTTACGCAACATCTGACCTACAATGATCTCAATGTGCTTATCGTCTATCTCAACTCTCTGGCTACGGTAGACGTTTTGGATTTCCCGCAGCAAATAAACCTGCACGGCTTCTTCACCATTAATGCGAAGAATGTCATGAGGAACCAGCGGACCATCTACAAGCGCACTTCCCGCACGGACATAATCCCCGGCATGCACACGCAGGTGCTTTCCTTGCGGTACCAAATGCTCTTTTTCTATACCACTCTCACTTTTGACCAGAATGGTCCGTTTACCGCGACGTTTCTCAGCCAATATCTCGACCGCACCATCGATTTCTGCAACAACGGCCGGTTCCCTCGGCCTTCGTGCATCAAACAACTCAGTGACTCGAGGCAAACCACCGGTAATATCCTGGGTGCCCGAAACCTCTCGTGGTGTTTTTGCCAACAAGCTACCCGCATTGACCTCATCGCCTTCTTCAACTTCTACATGCGCCTTTTCCGGAATGTAGTAGAAATCCAAAATTTTTCCACCTGCGTCTTCCAGAACCACTTGAGGATGTAACTCCCCTTTATGTTCTGTGATCACACGACGCACATTACCGCTGGGGTCGGTCTCGCGTCGCATGGTAGTGCCTTCAATAATATCTTCAAACCGGACACGTCCACCAACCTCGGCCAAAATCGGAATCATGTGGGGATCCCACTGACACAGAACTTCACCTGCATCTACTTTCTGTCCTTCTTCAACATTCAGAACCGCACCATTGGGAACATCATGTTTCTCCAACTCACGTTCTTTCTCATCCAGAATCTTCACTTCGCCATTACGACTTAAAACCACCCGTCGGCCTTCGTCATCCAACACGGCCTTCATATGGTTAAACTGTACAATCCCCTCTTTTTTCGTGCGAATCTCACTCTCTTCAACAGCTCTTGCTGCCGTACCTCCAATGTGAAACGTACGCATGGTCAGCTGGGTTCCAGGCTCACCAATCGACTGAGCGGCAATTATCCCAACAGCCAATCCCTCTTCCACCAACTCTCCACTCGAAAGATCCATTCCGTAACATCGGCGACAGGTCCCCAATGCCGAGTCACACGTCAAGGGACTTCGAACCTGAATTTTTTCAAGTCCCAATTCCTCAATTCGTCTAGCTGCTTCAGTTGTGATCATTTCGTTTTCACGGACGATCATTTCATCGGTAATCGGGTTGGCAATGTTGATACGGCTGACTCGACCACGGATTGTATCAGCCAACGCAACTTCAACTTTCTCACCTCGATAAATCACCCCTTTGGTAATGCCCTGTGTAGTCCCACAATCTTCCTGTGTAATGACCACATTTTGAGCAACATCCGCTAATTTTCTAGTGAGATAACCACTGTCAGCTGTCTTGAGTGCCGTATCTGCAAGCCCCTTCCTCGCTCCGTGGGTGGAACTGAAGTATTCCAAAACACTCAGGCCTTCCCGGAAATTTGCTTTGATTGGTGTCTCAATAATTTTCCCGGAAGGTCGGGCCATCAAACCACGCATTCCTGCCAGCTGTCGAATTTGCTCGACACCACCACGTGCCCCCGAATGTGCCATCAAGAAGATCGGATTGAGGTACTCCTCATTATCTCGCTCGTCATGCTCGAGCTCATGCATCATTTCCGTTGTGATTTGTTCCCGTGCGTGGGTCCAAGCGTCTAGCACCTGATTATAACGCTCACCCTCGGTAATGATTCCTCGCTGGTAAAGCTTGTTGATGCGTAACACGGTCTTTTCCGCATCACCGATGATTTTAGTCTTGGTCTCAGGAGTTTTGAGATCATCCGTAGCAAAACTGAGGCCACTACGAGTCGATTCCCGGAAGCCCAATTCTTTCATACGATCCAACAGATCAATGGTCTCCAGCCTTCCATCCAGCTGATAACAATCAGATATGACAGACGAAAGTTCGCCGGAACGCATTGTCATATTATAAAAACACATCGACTCCGGCAGTTCGTCATTGAAAATAACCCTACCAATTGTAGTCTCAATGATTCCCCCGGGTGTTTCGGGTGCTTTCGAACTGGTTTTAACTCTTTTTTCGGCAGGTATCCGCACCTTGACCTTAGCATGAATTCCTACCTGCCCCTGGCTATAGGCCATATGCACCTCATTTAATGAGGCAAAAACCTTCCCTTCACCTTTTTCGCCACGTCGCGGAACCGTGAGATAATAACACCCCATGACAATGTCTTGACTGGGACTGATAATCGGACTGCCGTTAGCCGGACTGAAAACGTTGTTGGTAGACATCATCAACACGCTCGCCTCGACCTGGGCCTCCAGAGACAACGGCAGATGTACCGCCATTTGATCGCCATCAAAGTCGGCGTTAAATCCTTTGCAGACCAGCGGATGTATGTTGATTGCATTGCCTTCAATCAGAACGGGCTCAAAAGCTTGAATTCCAATTCTGTGCAAGGTAGGAGCACGATTCAACAAAACCGGATGGTTACGAATCACTTCCTCCAGTATGTCCCAGACTTCCTCATCCTTCCTCTCCAGCATACGTTTCGCACTCTTGATGGTATCCGCATGCCCCAATTCTCGCAGCCGACGAATGATAAAAGGCTGGAACAATTCGAGGGCGATCTTCTTGGGTAATCCGCATTGATGCAATTTGAGCTCGGGCCCAACAACGATGACGCTACGCGCCGAATAATCCACTCGCTTTCCAAGTAAATTTTCACGAAATCTACCCTGCTTACCCTTGATCATATCGGTAAGAGATTTCAGCGGACGGTTCGAAGATCCCAACACAGGACGTTTACACCGATTATTATCGAACAACGCATCACAGGACTGCTGTAGCATGCGTTTTTCATTTCGGATTATAACTTCGGGAGCATTCAGATCGACGAGCTTTTTAAGACGATTGTTCCTGTTAATAATCCGTCTATACAGATCGTTCAGATCGCTGGTAGCAAAATTTCCAGAATCGAGCAGCACCAGTGGACGTAAATCAGGTGGAATAATTGGAATCGTATCAAGAATCAACCACTCCGGATTATTGTCACTGTCACGCAACGACTCTATGACCTTAAGACGCTTCACAAAATCCTTTTGCTTTTGCTTGGAATTAGTTTCGAACAGCTGTTGCCGCAACGTGGTCGACATCTCTACCAGGTCAAGCTGCGACACCAGTCGCTTAATAGCCTCAGCACCCATGTCAGCTTCAAAAGCATCGCCATAGGTTTCACGTGCACTGCGAAATTCCTCTTCTGTCAACAACTGGTGTGGCTTGAGTGGCGTTTCGCCGGGATCCACAACCACGTAGTCCTGAAAATAAATCACTTTTTCCAATTGCGTGGTCTTCAAATCAAGCAGCGCACCTAGCCGACTCGGTGAAGATTTGAAAAACCATATGTGAACAACCGGGGCAGCAAGCTCAATATGCCCCATACGTTTGCGCCGAACACGACTGTGGGTAACTTTAACTCCACAACGATCGCACACCATCCCCTTGTATTTCATCCCCCGATACTTCCCACAGGTACACTCCCAGTCTTTTTCAGGACCGAAAATGCGTTCACAGAACAATCCGTCCTTCTCCGGACGATAGGTTCTGTAATTGATCGTTTCCGGCTTTTTCACTTCACCGAAAGACCAACTGCGAATATCGTGTGGACTGGCCAAACTGATTTTTACAGCTTCGTAATCGTTAATTCGATCGTATACAGTTTCGCCCACGCTCACAGGCAGTACTCCTTTAAGAAGAAATACATCGTGCATAGTCTGCCAATTGCTTGGCATGCCCAATTAATAACAATCCGTTCTCTTTCCATTCCTCAATCTGGACCGTTCGTTACAGAATGGTCCACAGCGGGCTGAATTCACACTAACCGCTTTTCCATCTGCATATTTAATGCCAGCCCTCGTATCTCGTTGGTCAAGACATCAAAACTCGCTGGTGTTCCCGCCTGAAGTGTATTGGAACCCTTAACCATACTCTCATAAATCTTGGTTCGTCCCTCTACATCATCGCTCTTGACCGTCAACAGCTCTTGCAGAACATAGGCTGCGCCATAAGCTTCCAAGGCCCATACTTCCATTTCACCAAAACGCTGACCGCCAAATCTAGCCTTGCCACCCAAAGGTTGCTGTGTAATCAGAGAATAAGGTCCGGTAGCACGAGCATGAACTTTCTCATCTACCAGATGGTGCAATTTCAGCATATAGATATAACCAACCGTTGTAGTCTGATAAAAAGCTTCGCCGGTACGGCCGTCATAGAGCTGCCCCTTGCCACTGAGGGGTAACTCCACCAGCGGCTCATTGGATTCAGGGACAACATCGTTCTTTTCAAGATCATGGGCTCGCGACCGGACATGATCGTTAGCCTCCTTCATTGCCG
>CAXEIY010000249.1:0-22347 GCA_963996245.1 uncultured Planctomycetia bacterium
AGAACGGGATCCGCCAGCTTCAAAAGATGGATCAATCCGCCGGATCCGTTCGGGTAGAGGAGGGTGGGTTGCAAAAGCCAGACCTGAAAACCAGGATCCTGTCAGGCCATCGCCAAAGAACATGTGGCTGGCCTGTGGCGCGGCTTCGGAATCCAGTTTGCATTTTCGATATCCCCTGCCAGGTCTGAGCCGTTGTTTTCGGGAGGAAGAGCCATCGGTTGTAAAACCACCGATTTTTTTCAGTGCCCCGGCTAATCCACCGGGATTACGGGTAAATTGTATTGCGGACGCGTCTGCGAGAAACTCGCGCTGACGTGAAATGGCCGATTGAAGCAGGCGACTGAAAAAGAAGCCGATTCCGCCAATGATCATGAAACTAAAACCAATTAAACCCAGCATTGCTCCTATTCCACCACCTCTGTCATCACGCCTTCTGTGTCTGCTTGAATGGGCCGTTGCAAAGAACAGTCGTATCAATACATAGCCAATCTGAAACAGGACGAGGAGTCCAAAAATATAGCTCATCAAATGCTGGTTCATCCGCATGTCACCGTTGAGAATATGGCTGCATTCGTGTCCGATGACCCCTTGCAGTTCATCACGGCTCAGTTGCTCGATGGTGCCTCGGGTAACCCCGATAACCGCATCCTGATGCCGCATGCCAGCCGCAAAAGCATTAATGCCTTCTTCTTCAGAGAGTAGATAAACCGGGGGTACCGGTAATCCGGAAGCGATCGCCATTTCTTCAACGACGTTGAGGACTCGTTTTTCATCGGGATCGGTGGTTCCGTAGTCAATTCGGGTGCCGCCCAGCATGGTGGCAACCGCTTCTCCTCCCGAGGAAAGCTGAACGTATTTGAACAGTATGGCGAGTCCTACGATGAGGCCGACCAGGCTCAAGCTGAAGACGGCAAGACGCCAGTTGAACCAGAAATCAGTATTTTCCATCAAGCGTGCGAGATATCGAACGATTGTAGGCCCTTGGCCCCTTTCAATGGTCGATACGATGCTCGTCAGGATGATGTGTGACAGAAAGTACGTAAGGGTGACCGTAATAAAAACGCTAATCAGGAAGTAGAGAATCAGCCATTTTGTTTTGCGTCGTGCATGGTCCTGATGTTCAAAGAAGTTCATGGCCATGGTGATTTCGTCTGTTGGAAAACAAGGTTTATGCCAGCAAGGCCCGTGGATTGGCAGTCAACCGCCCAGCCCAGCATGGTACCGAGTGAGCAGAGGTGTCTTGAGCAACCCCTGTTCAAAACGAAACTTGTGGCGCCTGCTTCTCGGATTCGTCTTCTATGACCCAGCTTTCAGCAGGTTTGAATTTTCCGGAGAAAAAGCCGACTACAAAATTGTTCGGGAAGATGTCTCTTGCCGTCATATAGGACTGGACCGAATCGTTGTATGCCTGACGGGCAAAAGCGACCTTGTTTTCGGTCGTGGTGAGCTCTTCCTGAACATTGAGCATGTTTTCGTTCGCTTTGAGATCAGGATAGTTTTCCATGAGTGCAAAGAGCCTTCCCATGGATCCTGAGAGCATGGCTTCAGCGCCCATCAGCGCCTGAATAGCCTGTGGGTCACCGGGATCGCCTGATGCGCGCTGGCCGGCTGACGCGGCCTGGTTTCTAGCCTGGATAACCGCTTCGAGGGTTTCACGCTCGTGTTTCATATAGCCTTTTGCAGTTTCGACCAGATTGGGAATCAGGTCCCAGCGGCGTTTGAGCTGAACATCGATCTGAGCGAAGGCATTCTTGATTCTTTCGCGCAGCTTGACCAGATTGTTGTAGATGCCTACCAACCAGATAGATATTAGCAGAACGACTATGGCCGCTGCACATACCAAACCACCAACTATCAACAACGCTATACCCACGTTGGACTCCTTTCAGGAAAACTTCACTTGCCGATAATGCGGATGCTGTTATATCCCTAAGAGAGAGCTCAGGTAACGCTATAGGCTTCTTTTGACGACGCTATCCAACTAATAGAATACGGGCACAATACCGAAAAGCCAGTATAGTATTGATGTGATTTTGGAACGGTAGAGTGCTGGGGGGGTTAGGTGGGATAGGGGCAGGCGTTTTGGCCTTTTTGACTGGAAATAATAGAATCTAACCGGGGATGCGGTCTAGAGATGGCGGCGTTCATAACCACCGAAGCGGGTCTTTTTCGTTCTGGCTGGGATTTACGGTGAGATCCGGAAAAGCCTCACCGAGCCAGGTGGCCAGCTGTTCGAGTGCAAAGCGTTCGCTTGCATAGTGACCGGCCATCAGGAGTGTGATTCCGTGGGTGCGGGCATCGAGAAAGGTGTGAAAACGGGTTTCTCCTGTCAGAAAGGCGTCGCATTCCGCTTGCACTGCATCGGTTAGAAATTCACCTGCTGCGCCACAGGCGACACCCAGTCGGGTGACACGAGATTGCGGGTCTCCGACCAGGCCAATCGGGGAGACTCCCAACTGGTCTTTGATCCGCGCAATTAATTCTGAAATCGGTAGTGGCTTTTCAAAATCTCCCAGGCGCCCTGCGCCGGTACGTTGATCCGGGTAAGGATTTTGTACCAGCGGGTACAGATCGAATGCGGGTTCTTCGTAGGGATGATGTTGATGCATGGTTGCGAGGATGGTTGAGATCAGGGTTTTCGGGCAGCGCACCTCCAGGCGATCTTCGGGTATTTTCTGTTGGCTGCCCTTTTCTCCGAACACGGGTTGCGTATTCGGGGAACCGAGAAACGTACCGGTACCAGCAACGCGGAAACTGCATTCGGAGTACTCACCAATTTTTCCGGCACCCGCCTCAAACAGGGAGGCTGCGACCGTTTCGGTATGGCTGTGTGGTGTGAAAACCACCAGTTTGTATTCTGATTGCTCGGTCCTGACAGCGGGGTGTGCACGCAGTGGTCTGATATCGTGAAGCTGAAGGCGTTCGGCAAGCTGCTGATTAATTCCGCGATCGGCACTGTCATAGGCGGTGTGTGGACTGTAAACCGCCATTTCTGACTGCATGAGATCCATGATCATCGCACCTTGTTCATCCTGTGAGGTGATTTTCTGAACCGGTCGAAACAGAATCGGATGATGGGAAACAAGAAGTGAAACACCGGTATCTCGGGCTTCACTGACGACTTCCGGCGTAATGGTCAGACAGGTCATGATTCGACGGACCAGTTGGTCTTCACGCCCCAGAAGCAACCCTGTGTTGTCCCAGTCTTCGGCCAGAGACAGCGGAGCGAGTTGTTCAAGAAATGACACGACATCACGAACGAATAGATCAGCCACGGGTGGAGTTCCTTGCTGCAGGGTTAGGGAATTGTTTTGTGCAAATATCCGTTTTACAGATTAGCTGGTTGCATGGATCAGATCGTGGGGACCGGGATAGCTTGCTAGCTGGGGCTGGAGGATGAATGAATCATGGACTGGTATCCTTCCCGAAAGGTCGGGTACTGGAAAACATAGCCTGAGTCGAGCAGTCGGTTGTTGCGACAGCGTTTATTTGTTTGCGGACGTCCCGGTTGCGTCCTGGGTACAGGAAGTGACAAGGAGGTCTGAAGTTGACTGGCAATCCACTGGTAGACTTCGGATCGCAGTGCTGGTTCCTGATCAACGCCCAGGTACAGTTTGTCAGGATTCGGATGGTCCATGAGGTGTTTCAGGATGCCGGCCGCGTCATGGCGATGAATACGGTTGGTGTACGGATCCTGGTCGCTTTCTGACGTAGCCTTTCCGTCGCGAACCTGATCGACCAAACGGGTTCTGCCCGGTCCGTAAATTCCACCCAGTCTGACAACGGTTGCCGGGAAGGGGCCTTCGAGTAATCGTCGTTCTGCCTCTAACATACGCTTACCGGAGAACGAAGCTGGCCGTGTTGGACTGGTCTCGTCAATCCAGGAGCCATCGCATTGCCCATAAACACCGGTACTCGATGTGAAAAAGATACGGTTGGGCTTCTGTCTCTGTTGCTGGAGTGCTTCAATAAGGTTGTGCAGTCCATCCGGGTAGGACTTCTGGTATGCCTCATCATTATGGGATGATGCGGATGCAGTATAAAAGATATAATCCAGGTTCTCGGGAAGGTCGGAGAGTGTTTCAGACTTGGTCAGGTCGGCGGGAAACGGATGCTGTCCTGCGGGTGCAGACGAGGCACTGCGGCGCAGACCCCACACTTGGTGATGCCCGGTGACCAGCATATCGGACAGCTGGTTTCCGACATACCCACAGCCTGCGATTAATATCTGTGCCATGGCGGGAGGTTCTCTTTAGCAATCTCAGTATCGTGGATGCGGAACGGTTTTCGTAGGCTATCAGACTGTTGATGAACGCTCCAGAGGTGATGAATATTTGACCGAATTACAGCGACGCAGCCAATGGCTGCAGATGAACGATGCGGAACTGGTGTCTGCCTGTACGGTACACACCTATCGTGCCCGTGGTCCAGGTGGACAAAAACGTAACAAAACAGACTCTGCGGTGCGACTCCATCACGATCAATCGGGAGTGATTGTTCAGGCAGAAGAAAGTCGTTCTCAGGCTGAAAACAGACGTCGAGCCATGCGCCGTCTTCGCGAGGCGCTGGCACTGAAAGTTCGAGATCCGGTCGTATTGGATCCATTTGAACCGCCCGGTTTTCTAACAGAGGTGGTTCAGGGAGTGCGACTGAGAATTAATAGACGAAATCCAGATTATGCACGCGTCGTCGGATGTGTTCTGGATGTTTTCTCTGGCACCAAGGGACGACTAAGAGATACTTCCCGGTTACTGGGCTTAACTACCGGGTCGTTGATACGATTTCTGGCAGAGAATCCCCGGCTGTGGCAACAGGCAAATCAGATTCGGGAAGATTGTGATTTAGGGTCGCTGAAACATCCTGGAGGATGATGACCGATACCGGAATCCGTATGTCTTCCCGAGACTTGCCCTGTTTTTGCCATTGACGGCAACGGTCGAGGTACCTAAATTTTTCCTGAGGATCATTTTCCGGGCGCTTAGCTCAGTTGGCTAGAGCACCAGCTCGACACGCTGGGGGTCACAGGTTCAAGTCCTGTAGCGCCCACTCTTTTGTTTGCTTGAGGACCTGTATGTCAGGGATGATACAGTAAGGGAAATACGATCGCTCTTTTCCGGCTGAACGGGGTGTTCTTTGCGCCTTCAGAATCCTGAGTAAGGCTCCTGCTCGGTAACGTTTTCAACCGGTTAGAACCATCGCAGATAAGCGATCACATGGATGGACAAATCGCAAATACCGGTAACAGACTGCTCACAGATTCAGTTCAACTCTGATGGTTCTCTTTATTGGATAAGTATTATCGTATTGAGACCAACCGTGGCTGCGAGTGAGATCCGGTCACACGGTGGTATCGAGACGTGAAGCTGCGGATACATACAGGAAGGAGAAACGATTGTTACATCGTGACTTTCGGTGTGAGTTTTATTTTATTCGTCATGGAGAATCTGCCTCTAACGCAACACCGGGGTTTGCGGCTGGAAAAAACTTCGACGCACCGTTGACCCCTCTGGGTGTCGAGCAGGCTCGACTACTTGGCAAACGCTTTCAAAAGGGAAAAATTGTTTTCGATCGTATTTACAGTTCCAGTTTGAAACGTGCGGTGCAGACAACCGATACGATGATGGATTCAATGCAGTGTACCCATACTTCATTTACACAGGTCGATGCGATTATTGAACAGCAAGTACCGGGCTGGAGAGGGGTTCCGATGGAAGAAGCATTTGCACCAGAGCCTCTTGCTTACATGCGTGGTAAAGGAATCGATTTTGTTGGTCCGGATAATGGAGAGTCGTATCGAATGGTCCGGCGCCGAATGGCAACCTGGATTGAAAACGAAGTGATCTATAATAATCAGTTCATCGCCAAGTATCCCTCGGCAAGAATTGCCATTATCGGACACGGAAATGCGACCCGTTGCCTGTTTCAATATATCATGGGTTTTGACTCGCTTTTGATTGATCGTATCGCCCTGGATAACACCTCGATCTCTCGATTTATTTTCGACTCTCGTGGATGGTCGCTGGTTTCCATGAATGATAACAGTCATCTGATGGACACGGGGCGAGATCCTAATTTTGATACCCGCCCATAAATCGTTACTGGTTCAGGAGCGGAAAGTGCAAAACAGGACAGTCTCGATTAACGGGACAGTGGTTGTAAGTTCCGTTCTTTTTTGTAATGCTGAAATAATCAGCGGGAAGCAAGCACTACGTCGGTTTTGAGTTGTTAAACACATTGGGAGGTTTCCGGACCATGTCAACGTTTTGCGGACATTTACTGGTAGCGTCTCCTCATCTGGCCGATCCCAACTTCAAAAACACGGTGATTCTGATGGTACAGCATGACGATCAGGGTGCGCTGGGGCTGATTTTAAATCGACCAACAGACAAATCGGTGAAGGAAGTCTGGGCACAACTCAGTAAAGAACATTGCCCTCGAAGTGAATCGATCTATTTTGGTGGTCCGGTTCCCGGGCCGTTGATGGCACTGCACCGTGAAGTAACGATGTCCGATACAGAAGTGGCAGATGGAGTCCATCTCACCATGCAACCGGAAAAATTGGAAGATTTGATTACAGAACCGTCTACAGAAGTGTCCTTTTTTGTTGGTCATGCGGGATGGTCAGGAGGCCAGTTGGAGGGGGAATTGGAGGAAGGGGGCTGGATGACACTACCGGCCAAGGCGGAACTGGTATTCTGCTCGTGGGAAGATCTCTGGGAAGATGTGACCAAACAGATTGGTCGATTGATGTTGTTGCCATTGCTGGAAGTCAAACACATTCCCGAAGATCCTTCGGTTAACTAGCGGATTCGCGGTTACCAATTCAGTTTTATGGGAGTAACCGCCAGTCAGGAACGGCGCTTCAGTTGCCAGAGGGCCGCCCCAACAACGCCTGCCAAGCCCCCGATAATGGCCCCTAAAACCGCCCCGGAGACATCGTAATAGAGCCAACCCATAACCGTTCCGATGAGGCCCACAGATAGCGACGACAGACAAAACTGGCGGGCCAGAATATCCTGTTCATGAAGTGGCATACATTTTCTCACACAGGGTATCAAGAAGAAGGTGAACGAGACAGAATATCCGACAGGGGAATATCTGCAAGGGGAGGATCCAGAGAAACGATGTGTGCCTCATTTTTCTCGGTGTCATAGAGGGCCACGGTAGGATTTCCGAATACCCATCCACAGGTTTCACCGGGATTAAGCCACAAAGTGCCATTTTTTCTTTTCAGAAATGGACGATGTGTGTGTGAAAACACGAATAGATCAATCGGATCTGGATGCTCTTTGAAGGTCCACTCGTTACGCTGATGAACTACAACAATTCGCCGTCCGTCGCTTGTAACGATTTCCAAAGGCGGGTCCTGAAGTGTACCCAGAATACCAAAACCAGCTTTCAGACCACTGCGATTACCTTCATTGTCACCAAATACCGCCTGCATCGGGCAGCGCAGTTTCCGGAAAGCAGGCAGCGCAATGGGGGACATCAGGTCACCGGCATGAATTACTTGCTGGCATTCCGCACGGTTAAACAACTCAACGGCGCGTCGAATGTAGTCGAGGTGGTCGTGAGAGTCACCGAGAATACCAATCCACATGGAACGTTTCCCAGCATTAACCGCCCAGGTTACACGCTGCAGCGCAAAGTCTATACGCCGTACAGCAGATACCAAAATAACAAGGCCGTATCGGATGTCAGGTCGGTGCTATTGGGCATCGGTCATTACGACTTGCCCGGGCACTCATCACCCTCAAGTGCATCTTTCTGCTCGGTAATGACCGGACATTGCGGGCACATTTCGGCGTTCAGAGCAGTGTATTCGGCCCATTCTTCGGGTACGTTGTCTTCGTGGACAATCGCTTCAACCGGGCATTCCGGAATACAGGCTTCACAATCAATGCATTCTTCCGGATGGATGTAAAGCATCTGGTCGCCTTCGTAGAAACATTCCACTGGACATACGGTGACACAGTCAGTGTATTTACAGTCAAAACACGGTTCCATCACGACGTGAGTCATGCCCGATTTCTCCCTTTCTCAAATCCTTCTAAATATGTAGACCCCGCAACCCCCTAAAAGATACCTATTGTTATAAGTATCTCCCGTCTGGCTGTGCACGATCGTCTGTTATTGGTTGGCTCAAAGCCTGTCACGTAATCTCTTCTACACAGCCTATCGTAAGAATGTTAGGGGCCTTTGCAGTTTATTGTCAAGGTCCGAAAACTCGTTAAAAGAAAATTTATCGGATTAAAAGCTATTTCCTATGTACATGTTCGTCTAAAAACGACCGGAACATAAAGCGGAACCCTGATTTTTTGCCCGTCTTGCCAATCCCGTGAGTTACCGTAGTGATCTTATATTTAAGTTCGGTACCAGTGGTGTTCATCTCAGGAAATTGTTTGTAAGAAGACTTAATGACGGATTCACAATGTTGCGATACTTAAAGGAGTGAGTTTCTATTTTTTGTAGGAAATCGGGTCAGCCATGTCAGTGAAGAAGGAATCCGATCTTTATCTTCCCGTACGTCGATTTCTTGAACACCGTGGATATCGTGTTCGGGGAGAAGTGGAGGATTGCGATCTGGCGGCAGTACGCGGCCAGGAGCTGGTAGTAGTAGAACTGAAACGAACGTTCAATTTGACACTGGTTTTTCAGGGAATCGACCGACAACGTATTACGGATCAAGTTTTTGTCGCCGTTGAAAATCCTCGGAGTCGCAAACGTGCCCGGTGGAGAGAGGTGCATGGATTATGTCGCAAGCTCAGCCTGGGGCTCATGACCGTTACGGTGGGAGCCCGCCGAAGCAGTGTATCGGTGGAGCTTGAGCCTGGGCCGTATCGCCCGAGGAAGAATAAATCACGCCGCGATTCACTCCTGCAGGAAATGCAAATGCGATCTGCAGATTTCAATCTCGGTGGCAGTAGTCGCCGACCGATTGTAACGGCTTATCGTGAAGAGGCACTTAGGGTCGCTTATCGTCTCAAACTGGAGGGAGCTTCCAAAGTAGCCGTTGTCCGAGAGTCGGCTCCCAGTCCACGTGCAGGAAGCATTCTGCTGAATAATGTGTATGGGTGGTTCGAACGGGTAGATCGAGGCGTTTATTGTTTAACTCAGGAAGGTGAAAAAGCCATTGAACATTATGCGGATGTGGTGCAGGTGATTAGTCAGAGCACCTTTGACACCGGGCCGGAAATGAACCGCAAAGCCAGTTGAGATTCTGTGTCGTGCCGCCAAACAGAGGTACTGGAGATACAAATCAAAACCTGCTGCAGTAGTGGGGAGGAAGCTTAGATCAGTATGGACTGAAGAGGTTTACCCTGGGACAGAATAAAGGGACGTTCTTCCTGATCGGGCGTTTCCAATTGGGGGTCTATTCCGAGGCAGTGATAGATGGTGGCTGTCAGATCAGCCGGAGACACCGGTAAATCACCGGGATAGCCTCCGATTTTGTCAGAAGAACCATGTACCACACCACCCTGTATACCACCACCTGCCAGCATGACAGAAAAGACGTGGGGCCAGTGTTCACGTCCAACGGTTTTTAAGGTCACCTTTGGCGTACGACCGAATTCGCTTGCAACGACAACGAGCGTTTCCTCTAGTTGCCCGGTTTGCTCCAGATCGTGGATCAGAGCTGCAAAAGCCTGATCAAAAGGTGGAATCAGGTCTTCACGGAGCGCCTCAAAGTTTTCACGATGACTGTCCCACGCATAACCTTTTTCACCCTGGGTGCGCAACCAGCTGACCTGAACCAGACGGGTTCCAGCTTCGAGCAATCGTTTTCCGAGAAGCACGGATTGGCCGAAAAGGTTGCGACCATACCGCTGACGCTCCTCACGGGAAGCTGTTGCGAGATTGACAGCACGATGAACGGCATCAGAAGAAACCACATCAATGGCTTTTTCCTGGTTTGCCTGAAGCGATTTCGCCAGAGCGGTTTCCTGAAGGAAACGACTTTGCTGGTTAAACTGGTCGATGAGTCGTTTACGACGATGCAGAATGTGGGTGGGAGCGTTGGCGATCAACGGGAGGTGTTCGAGTCGGAAATCGTCGTCGTTCGGATTGCCACCTGTCTGCATGGGATCATATTTGCTGCCTAGTTGTCCTCCCCATTGACCGGCACGCCTGCCACTTCCGGCGTCGAGTCGGCGGGGGACCATGACAAAAGGAAACATCGGGCCATTTCCCGGTGCCAATTTGGCGATAGCAGAACCAACATGTGGAGCTTCATTACGCCCCATGAAATTGGCCTCGCCTTCACCTCGAGGATACTTGTAACCGGTAAACATCATATAGCCACCGCCTGCATGGCCGGCGGAAGTATGAGTCATCGATCGAATGAGGGATATACGATCCATGATCTGGGCAGTTTCAGGAAGGTATTCTGTGAACCGAAGCCCTGGAAGGGCGGTATCGATCGTGTCAAATTCTCCACGTATTTCAACCGGTGCGTCGGGTTTTGGATCAACGGTGTCATGGTGGGAAGATCCACCGGACAAAAACAGGACAATACAGTTTTTCGCTTTTCCGAAACTTCCGGATGAGCTGGTAGTGCGATTGGATGCGTTCGCTGTGACCAGCTGAGGGAGGCTGACACCAGCCATGGATAAACCACCAAAACGTAACATTTCACGCCGCGACAGTCCGTCACAGAAACTGGCAGAAGGTCCCAAAAACCGGATCATCATCGTGCTCCTCTAGATTCCTATCGATCATCGATAAACCCAGACACGTTTTAGAATAGCTAAAACCTCTCTTTCAGGACAAGGAAAATTAGGTGCTGATGGCAAGAACCGGGTAGGTGAACCACCTATTCAGTGATAAAATATAAACGCAGTTCGTGAATAACATTGTCATAATGGAGCAGCAGACTCATGTTCAGGACTCGATGGGCCACCGTGTGGGTGTTAATTCTGACTGGGGTGTTTGGAAACGCCGCTTGGGGACAAGCGTTTATTGAGAACGTGTGGCCTCCGGCCTTCGATCGTGGATCGGTGACCCGTGTCACGCTTGAGGGTACAGAAATCGATCAGCCTGTAGCCGTCTGGAGTTCCCTTTCAGACCCCTATCTTCAGGCCAGACATGTCGGATTCGATCCTCAGGGAAATCCCACTTTCGATATCGAAGTTGCCGACAATGCTCCTCTGGGATTTTTCGGTTTACGACTAGCGACGATCGATGGACTCAGTAATGTTCATCTTTTCCTGGTGGACGACTGTACCAGTTCGGTGGAACAGTCGTCGCTTTCGAACTCGCCGTCGGGACAAAAAGTGTCCTTGCCGATAGCCGTATCGGGCATTTGTCGACGAACCGACGTCGACCGTTATTCGATTGACGTTGAAGCGGGCCAACGGGTTACTTTTGAAATTGTCGCCAGTCGATTTGGTAAGAATTTTGATCCCCTGATCATCATTCGTGATCGTTCTGGGAAACTGGTAAAGGAAGCGGATAATGATGTAGGTTTGTTTTTTGACTGCCGTTTTGAGCATGTTTTCGAACAATCCGGAACCTATCTTATTGAAGTCCGGGATGCGCGTTACCATGGTTCCGAGCATTGGAGTTATGTGCTGCGTATGGGAAGCTTTCCGGTTGCACGGGTCGTTCTGCCGTCTATGGTTACCCGTGGTCGTCGGACATTGCTCTCTTTTCCTCAGCTGGGTAGTGACTCGGCGAGTTATCATGATACGCCCGCACACAGCCGCAGTTCCTTTTTCCTGGAATTACGACGAGAACAGGATGATGCTCCCGCATGGTTACCCTTGTCGGTCACCGATCTTGAGAATCGATTGGAAACGGAACCAAATGGAGGTCGTGAGCAAGCCACGTCGATTGCTGTACCCGGGGTGATGCATGGTAATCTTTTTCAGAGGGGAGACCGGGACTGGTACAGTTTTGACCTGGTGAAAGGACAGCGTTTTGACGTGCGTTCAGAAACTCGGACACTCGGATCTCCAGCGGATTTGGAACTGTCGCTTTATGATCCCTCGGGGAATCAAATGCTGCGGGCCGATGACAATGGTCGTGAAGATGCAGCGTTTGGATTTTCGGTTGAGACCAGTGGTCGACATCATCTTCTGGTGCGTGATGTGATTGAAGAGGGAGGTCCCGAATTTGTTTATCGTGTTGAATTCCGTTTCAAAAAACCTCGGCTGGACCTGGTGTCTGAAGTGGCTCGTTTGACGATTCCTCAGGGCTCTCAGCAACCACTTCCGCTGGTCCTGAACAGGACTGAGTACGAGGGAAAGGTATCGCTGTCTCTGAAAGGAACGGTGCCATCCGGGATTCATCTTGCCCGTACAACGGTAGATCCCGGCGAGTCCGGGCAATGGGAGAATGCTCTTGTTGTTTCAGAGGATGCTCCAACGGGTCTTTATACCTTTCAGGTTCTTGCTCGAGCCGAATCGGAGTCTGGTTTACTGGAGACGCTGGCCAGAACTCATCCGCTGGTAGATCGCCTTCCCACAGGACGGGGGCCGCATGGTGAACCCTTTGAACTGCGGGAGGATCAACGTCGGTTACCACCCACACTTACGGATCGCATCAGCGTTTTGGTTACGCAACCATCACCATTTGACTTTGAACTGGAGGAAGAGCTTGTGGTTCTTCCCAGATACCAGAGTGCGGCTTTCCATATTCGAACCCGGCGCCGTGATGGATTTGAATCCCCCATTCAGTTCGTTGCTCGAGGAGGAACTCTGGATCACAACCGACTTCAGCCCCCTCGTGTACGTTCGCGTATTGCTGAGGCGACACCCGCATCACTCAACGTGACGGGACAACTCAGATCCGGGGTTAACAGTGAGCTGGTGAAGCACCGTGTGACGGTAACCGGGATGTCACATTCCGGAGATCGGAAGATTTTTCTGACACGGACTTTTGACTTGCAGATCAAAGTTGCTTTCGAACCGATGATCCAGCCAACTCGTCCCGAAGTACTTCCCGGTACAAAAAAATCGTTACAGTTACAGGCGCGGCGACGGGAACCCTTTTCGGGCCCGATTACCGTTCATCTGGAACAGGTCGATGGCCTGGGACTTCCGAAATCGATTACGATTCCTGAAGGAATGCCATTTTGTGATCTGGAGGTGCATGTGGCCGATCATGTAAAACCGGGAGTGTATAAGATTGGTCTGCAAAGCGTGGCACGCGTTGCAAGATATGAAGAGACTTTCAGTGGAGAGAAACTGGAAATCGTTGTGCTGGCCGATCCCGAGGCGGAGTCTTCCCCTTAGTCAACCTGAGAGAGGATTTCTATTCAGGAAGGAAAAACATGTTTTATTTAAAAGGTGTTTTCAGGGCGCGTTGCTATATTCTGTGCAAAATACAAAGACTGAGTTGAAGCAATACATTTACTAAGCTCTGAGTCTTCATGAGAGGACAAATGATGTTTCGTGTTTGCGTGGTCATGGTGGCAGGTTGCCTTGGACTGATACCCGCCTCTTATTCCAATGCGGAGGGGATCGAGGCGGTGACCGTCCGTGTTGTTCCAGACTCTATTCGCATGGTCGATTTGCGTGACGAGCAACAACTGCTTGTGACGGGGGTACCGGATACGAAACATCAGCTCGACTTGACTCGTATTGCCAGCTACATTTCCCTGAACCCGGAAGTGGCAGAGGTGGATCGTGCGGGAATGATTCGGGCACGAATGGCTGGAAGCACCACGATCATGATTCGATATCGTGATCAGCAGATTGAGATTCCTGTTCAAGTGGAGTCTACCGATGATCCTTCACGGGTTGATTTTCAAACGGAGGTAGTTGCTGCTTTGTCACGAGGAGGATGCAGTCAGGGTGCCTGTCACGGATCTCCTCAGGGGAAAAATGGATTTCGGCTCAGCCTGCGAGGTTATTTACCTGAACTGGATTTCGAAACACTCAGTCGTGACATATTCGCTAGACGGATCAATCTTGAACAACCGAATGAAAGTCTTTTTTTACAGAAAGCCACCGCACGGGTACCCCATCAGGGGGGCAAGCGTTTTCTGGGCAATGAACGTGCATACCAGTTGTTAACACGCTGGGTTGCTGAAGGTTGCAGGGATTCAGAAGTGCCCGCCGACCTGTCCCATCTGGAAGTATTGCCGACCCAACGCTATTTGCACACCGACAGTCCGGAGCAGCAACTGGTGGTACGTGCTCATTTTCAGAATGGGACTACGCGTGACGTCACGCATCTGGCTGTTTTCGAGTCAAGCAATGAAGAGGATGCGAAGGTTTCTGATGGAGGACTGGTACAGTTTCATCGTACCGCTGAGGTGGCCATTCTGGTTCGATATCTTCAGGAAATGAAGTCGGTTCATCTGACTTATGTTCGTCAGGATCCGGATTATTTTGCCGAGTTTCCGGATGTTTCCAATGAGATTGACAACCACGTTTTTGCCAAGCATCGACAGCTTCAGCTTACTCCATCTCCCGTGGCCGATGATGCCACGTTTTTGCGACGAGTTTATCTTGATTTGACGGGAAGTATACCAACTGAAATGCAGACTTTGCGATTTTTGGTGTCCTCGGTTCCTGACAAACGCGCACGTTTGATTGATCAACTACTGAAAACTCCGGAGTTTGCCAGCTTCTGGGCATTGAAATGGGCTGATATCATGCGTGGAAACCGTGAGACGATAACGGAGCGAGGAGTTCATAGCTTTCATCGTTATCTGACGCAGGTCTTTTCAGAAGACCTGCCATTTGACCAGTTTGCCCGTGATATTTTGACAAGCCGGGGAAACACGATTCATCGTCCTCAGGCCAATTTTTATCGCATTGCACGAACACCGGAAAAGGCTGCAGAATCGATGGCGCAGTTATTTCTGGGAGTGCGTATTCAGTGCGCCCGGTGTCACAATCATCCGTTCGAATCCATTACGCAGAATGATTATTATGGTTTCATGGCCTATTTTTCCCGTGTGCGTATCAAAGGGCAGACGTTTGGGTTGGATGATGAGGTGGTGTACCTTGCTGATAAGGGCGAAGTGCGGCATCCTGCCTCGGGTGAAGTTGTGGTGCCAGCTGCCTTTGGGCACGGAGAAGCGGTCGATGAGGCAAACGGATTTTCGGATCGTCGTAACGCGCTTGTCCAATGGTTGACGGAATCGGACAACCCTTATTTTTCACAATCGACGGTAAACCGTGTCTGGTATCACCTGTTAGGACGGGGGATTGTGGAACCGATTGATGATTTCCGTAATTCAAACCCTCCTTCCAACCCTGCATTACTTACTGCGTTGTCAGCATCGTTTGTGCGGGATGGATATCGTCTCAAGCCTCTTATCCGAAAAATACTTAACTCAAAAACATACCAGTTGCGCGCGGAACCTGCAGCATCACGATCCCACCATTCAGCTGATCCGGAACGGCATTTCACGCATGCGGTTGTGCGAATGCTCAGTGCCGAACAAATTATCGATGCGATTTCATCGGCAACAGGCGTCCCGGAATTATTTGAAGGATATCCGATTGGTACACGTGCGATTGAATTGGCAGAAGGAAATGTAGAACACCATTTTCTAAAAGCTTTTACGCGACCGATTCGTGATGTGACCTGCGACTGTGCTCGTGATGCGGAACCTTCCTTGAACCAGGTCATACACTTGCTGAACAATCCCAGTGTAATTGCAAAACTGGAATCAAATTCGGGTAATATCAATCGCTGGTTTTCTGAAACCGGTAACATGCTCGATGTTGTCCAGTCCATTTATCTGGCTACATTGAACCGGCCACCGACGGAATCTGAAATGACATTGGCCAAGAGTCATCTTCAGTCGGTTACCCGTCCGGAGGAAGCATTTCAAGATCTGCAGCATGCGTTGCTCAATTCCAATGAATTTCTTCTGAGGCATTGAGCATTTCCACGGCGTTGGATCTGTGCTACTTTTTCTCCTTGCCAGTGTCGTAGTCTCGCGCTATAACACACGCTCTCTCGTTACGCATGTCTGTGATTCCGTTTCTTCAGGATCGCATTCGTTATTTTATAGAGACGTTCAAGTGAAAATCGTATTCCGGAGAAGTATCGCGAGGGTTAATAGACTGATGTGGAAGGAGGCCTGAGGTTATGGCTCCAGCGAGCATTGTGAAAAGTACGGTCCGGGCATTGGACGAAGGCGAAGGCCTTCTTCGTCTGTCTCCGACATGGGTTCCGCGCTCTTTCTTGATCCCTGGCAGGCGTTTGAAACTCCATCCGGATGACTACTATGCGATGGGGGCAGAACGAGGCGGCATAGATGAACGTTGGTTTGGATCAACTACGGAAGCTGCAAACGAAAACCGCGAGGCGGATGAAGGGTTGAGTTATGTTCTTTCGGGTGATGATCGTTTTACTTTGAAAGACGCGATTACGGTAGAAGGTAATAGGATTATCGGATCCCGATTGTGGGATCAGTATGGTCGTTGGCCGGTGTATTCAAAGTTTTTCGACAATATGGGGCCGATTCCTCATCACATGCATCAGCGTTTTGAAGATGCAGCGCTAGTGGGGCAGGAAGGAAAGCCGGAAAGTTACTATTTTCCTCCCCAGTACAATAGCGTTGACAATAACTTCTGCTATACGTTTATGGGGCTTGAGCCCGGTACGACACGAGATCAGGTTCGTCAATGCCTGACGGACTGGGACAAGGGAGATAATGGCATACAGGATCTTTCACGTGCCTATCGTCTGAAACGCGGAACAGGCTGGCTTATTCCGCCGGGAGTACTTCACGCACCCGGTTCCTTGTGTACCTATGAACCGCAATGGGGTAGTGATGTTTTTGGTATGTTTCAGTCGATCGTGGAAGGACGTTATGTGCCCTGGTCCCTGTTAGTCAAGGATATGCCGGAAGAGAAACATCAGGATTTCGATTTTATTATCGATCAATTAGATTGGGAAAAGAATGTCGATACGCATTTCAAAGAAAGTAACTATCTGGAACCGATAGTTGACCCGTTGCGATCAGGGGAAGGTTATACCGATAAGTGGATTGTTTACGGTACGGTTGATGGACGTCAGATGTTCAGTGCCAAAGAACTAACGGTGCAACCGACCTCAAAGTGCACCCTTCAGGATCCAGGTTGCAGTAGCTGGATAACCACACAGGGCAAAGGTCGTATCGGAAAGTTGAATTTGCAAACGCCAGCGTTAATACGATTCGGTGAGGAAACCGAAGACGAAGTTTTTATCAGTCACGAAGCGGCACAGGCTGGTGTGGAAATCGAGAATACGGGAAGTGAACCGCTTGTAGGGTTACGGTATTTTGGACCCGATGTACATGAGGATTTACCTTCGATTGGTGATTATAGGAAATAGCTCACAAAGATTGGGTGATGCGGTTTATCTTTTCGCTGGAAAGGTAGACGAATGGGACAGCCGTGTTGATCAAGGAGAAAACAAATCATGACAAATACATTTCCCAAACTTCACAATGCGATGTGGCCCGGGCTTGTTGGCAAGGGGGAGGAAGACGGCCAGGAGCCGCCGATTAGCCTGGAACGTATGTTGGAACTGACTGCGAATGCGGAAGTAGGTGGTGTTAAGTTTGAAGGAGTGGATTATTTTCTTTTTCACCCGCACACGGATCCGGATGCTTCCGATGATGAATTGAGACGCATCGCAGATATGATTGCGAGTCGTGATCTCAAGGTCGGGTCGTTGGTTGCACCAATATGGCCGGGCACAGTTGGTGACTCAGCGATGGGGGATGACGCTTCGCAGGAGAAGTTTCTAACCGCGATTCGTAAAGCCTGTCGCATTGCCCGCGTATTCAATGAACACGGTATCCGTCAATATGGTGTTATTCGAGTAGACTCTGCTGAATTTGGTGTGGATCAATGGCGTAAAAATCCGGAATCGGGAACCGCTCGAATCATTGATACCTTTAAGAAAGCGGCCCAGATTGCTCACGACAACGGAGAACGGTTAGCGGCGGAAGGAGAAATCTGCTGGGCAGGAATGCACAGCTGGAAGGATATGCTGGACATACTGGAAGGCATTGACATGCCCGGAACATTTGGATTCCAGGCAGATCAGGCACACACGTTCTTGTATCTTATGGGATATAATGCGCCGGAACATGCCTTACTTCAGGACGGCTATAGTGAAGAAGAATTTTACGCTGCATACAGAAAATTAACCGACTTGCTGCGGCCGTGGACGATTGACTTTCATGTGGCACAAAATGACGGAACGGTTCATGGTGCAGGATCGCATGACAAAACGGGTCGTCATTGTCTGGCAGATGATCCCAACGGCAAGCTGGACATTGTTGAGACATCCCGTTACTGGCTGGAAGGTGCTGCAGAACGTTCGATCCACCATATCTGCTGGGACGGATGTATGTTTTCCAATGAAGTACTTGAAAAATCAGAAACCTGGAATACGATCCTTAAAGCGATGATCGATGTGCGCGATGCCCATGGATGGAATTAGGTCAGCCATCGTCTTTCTGGATTAAGTTTAAAACAAGATAGAGAAAAAATATGTCAAAAAAGTCTCTTAACATAGGGATGATCGGTTACGGATTTATGGGCAAGGCTCACACGAATGCATATCGAAAGGTGAGTCATTTTTTTGACCTGGAGTACCAACCGGTACTGAAAGCGGCCTGTGCCAGGAATGAAGAGAGAATTCAGGCATTCGCGGATCGTTGGGGATACCAGTCTGTTGAAACCGATTGGCGCAAAATGATATCGCGTGAAGATATTGATGTCATTGATATCTGTGTTCCGAACAATCTGCACAAGGAAATTGCATTGGCCGCGGCTGAGGCTGGCAAGATGATACTTTGCGAGAAACCGCTTGCCATGGATTCTGACGAAGGGGAGGAAATGTGCAACGCCGTGGAAAAAGCCGGAGTGGCTAACATGGTCTGGTATAATTACCGACGCGTACCCGCTGTGACGCTTGCTAAACGGTTGATTGAGGAAGGACGTCTGGGGCGCATTTTCCATTATCGATCTGATTTTCTTCAGGATTGGACTATTTCTGAAGATCTGCCGCAGGGAGGCGAAGCACTGTGGCGACTGGATGTTAATGCCGCAGGAAGTGGTGTAACCGGTGATTTGCTTGCCCACTGTATCGATACGGCTATTTGGTTGAATGGCGCTATTGAATCGGTGACTGCAATGACGGAGACGTTTGTTAAGGAACGTGTACACCAGGAAACGGGTCAGTCACAACCGGTGGGTATTGACGATGCATGTGCTTTTTTGGCCCGGTTTTCTAATGGCTCATTGTCCGTGTTTGAATCGACCCGTTATGCACGCGGTCACAAAGCATTATATACACTGGAGATCAACGGTGAACATGCTTCGATTTCCTGGGATCTTCATGACCAGCACCGTCTTTCATATTTCGATCATCGAGATGATTCCATAGTACGGGGATGGCGCTCGATTCATGTAAGTGACTCAGATCAGCCTTATATGGACAAGTGGTGGGTGCCAGGGTTGCAGATCGGCTATGAACATACTTTTGTTCATCACGTGGCAGATTTTCTGGAAGGACTTTCTTTAGGCGTTCCGGCATCACCGACGTTTCGGGATGCACTCGAAACACAAAAAGTCTGTGACGCGATTTTAAGTTCCGCACAGTCCAGACAGTGGGTTGACATTGCCTAGTCGGGTTTGTGCTCCGTGAAGAAGTCGGTTTGGCGTGTGTACTTAATATGTGAGACGATGTCGACTAATGAATTATCTGTCTCATGGATACCGCTTTCTGGATCGCCCGTATTTTCTGGTAGGAACTGCGGTTCCGGATTTGATGTCCGCAGCGGATCGAGGTGTTCGCATACGGCGGCCGGTGCTGATTAAGGCTCTCGTGGATCCAGAACGGTTTTTACAGAACACATTTGAAGGAGAGACGCACGGTATTACGTGGGACGAATTTGGGAAGAGATGTCGTTCGGATCCAGTTGAGACTTTTCGTGAAATAACCGAAGGAATGATTCAGCACATCGATGACGACACGTGGTTTCATCGCAGCGTTGCGTTTTTTGAAACCACGCGAGATATTACGGTGATTGTTCAGAGTGTGGTTTCGGAACAAAGTACCATTCGCTGTGGATTTGTGGGGCATTTGCTTACCGAAGTTTTACTGGATTCAACACTGATCCGGCGGGAGCCAAATCTGTTAGATAGGTACTATCAGGTTATGAAAACTAATGACCCAGCAATTGTTCAACTTTCTGTCAATTGTCTGGTAAACAGGCCGACACGGAAACTTTCTCCCTTTTTAGATCGATTTTGTGGAGAAGCATTCCTGTATTGTTATCAGCATGACGAGAAACTGTTGTTTCGAATGAATCAAGTGATGCGGCGTGTTGGTATGTCGAAACTCCCCGATGATCTCCAGTACCGTTTTCCGGAATTACGTAGCCTTGTTGACAAACGTGCGAATCATTTGTTGGAAACCAGTTTGATTTCACCATAAGTATCCAGTTTTGTTTGAAGAATACGTGCACCTCGATCAGGTATCTCAGGAAGGAATACATTGATGCAGATTGGAATGAATCTCTTGCTCTGGACGACTCAGGTTTCCCCTGATCATTATCCGTTGCTCGATAAGATAAAAGAGTGGGGTTTTGATGGAGCCGAAGTCCCCATTTTCAACGTGGATTCAGATCAGTATCGTCAATTGGGCAATCAACTTGATGCGGCTGGTCTACGTCGAACCGCCGTTACGGTTGTCACACCCGAAACCAATCCTATCAGTGAATCTTCGTCCGTTCGATCCAAGGCCGTCGATCATTTGAAGGGTGTCGTTGAAATGTGCCATGTGTCTGGAGCAGAGGTTTTATGCGGTCCTTTTCATTCTCCCGTTGGGACGTTGGTAGGACGTGGTCCAACGAGAGATGAATGGAAATGGGGTATGGATGTGCTTCGCCAGGTCGCAGATACGGCTCAGCAGGCAGGTGTTCAGCTGGCATTGGAATACCTGAATCGATTTGAATGCTATTTTCTGAATTGTGCGGAAGATACCGTTCGTTTCATCAAAGAAGCGAATCATCCTTCATTGGGAATGATGTATGATTCGTTCCATGCAAACATTGAGGAAAAGAACGTAAGCCAGGCGATTCGCAGTTGTGCGGAACAGACGGTACATGTGCATATCAGCGAGAATGACCGGTCTACACCAGGAGAAGGTAATGTTTCTTGGTCTGAAACCTTTTCAACTTTGAAAGAAGTCCAGTATGATGCGTGGTTTGTGATTGAAGCTTTCGGTCAGGCTATGCCGGATCTTGCTGCGGCTACCTGTATCTGGCGGAGGATGTTTCCGGATGAAACGTATCTGGCAACCCAAGGGCTGCAATTTATCAAAGAGAGGTTGCATAATACGGAAGTCGAATAATGATGGATCCTAATGCTTTTTATCAAGGTGAAGCGGAACCGCTTCTTGCCGTTTCTTTTTAATTACTGCTGACGAAGAGAGTAAGGAATGACTGAAACAAACATGCGTACAACCATCCACGTGGGCCACAGTCCTGATCCCGATGATGCTTTTATGTTTTATGCACTGGCAAAAGACAAAATCGATACGGGAGATCTTGATTTTCATCATACGTTGCAGGATATCGAGACACTGAATCGCCGGGCATTACAGGGTGAGCTTGAATTGACAGCTATCAGTGTTCATGGGTATGCCTATGTGTCAAATCACTACGCTTTGCTACCGTGTGGTGCAAGCATGGGAGATCAATATGGACCTATGGTGGTATCCACTAGTCCCTGTTCGATCGAAGATTTATCCGGAAAGAAAATTGCTATTCCGGGGACAATGACTTCAGCTTTTCTGACGTTGAGATTGGCGATCGGAGAGTTTGAATACGAAGTCGTGCCATTTGATGAAATTATCGAGGCAGTCGAGTCCGGTCGTGTTGATGCCGGATTAATCATTCACGAAGGCCAGCTTACATACGGTGATCGGGGACTTCATCTCGTCGTTGACCTTGGGAAGTGGTGGTTTGCAGAAACGGAATTACCCCTTCCATTAGGAGTGAATGCCGTACGTAAGGATCTCGGCGAACAACGGAACAAAGCGGTGTGTCGTTTAATGAAAGAAAGTATTCAATTTTCACTGGACCATCGTGAAGAAGCACTTGAATATGCGCTGCAGTATGGCAGAGATCTCGATCGCGGACGCGCCGATCAATTTGTGGGAATGTATGTCAACGATTGGACGCTCGATCTGGGAGATCGAGGACGTCGTGCGATTGAACTGTTGTTGCAAAAAGGGGTCGAATCAGGACTGTTAGATACGCCGGTTGACATTGAGTTTATCGAATACTGATGACTCCCGAATTTCTAGAACGATTGACGGCACGGATTTAGAAGGAATCAGGTGAACACCGCTTTGTAACTAGGTAGAGAAAGGTTG